>JANPBE010000035.1:0-10143 GCA_031430295.1 Phyllobacterium sp. | reverse complement strand
TTTGCCAAGTAGGGACCAGCATTCATGAACCCGAAGTTCCGGCCGCTTGCCGCCACCGCGCTGATTTTCATGATCGCTTATGGTGTCTGTGTTTTCCAATTTCCGGCCATGTGGTCCACCCGTGTGTTGGGCAATTTTCTGACCGACAATGCTTTCTTAGGCATTGCGGCAGTTGGCACGACATTCGTGATTTTGGCAGGCGGCATCGATCTGTCAGTCGGTGCGGTGATCGGTTTCACAGGTGTTTTGTTGGCGATTTTGATCTCGTGGTTCAATGTCCATCCGCTAATGGCGTTTGTTATTGTGCTTGGCGTTGCAGCGCTTTTTGGCGCGGGCATGGGTGCGGTTATCCATTATTTGGAAGTGCCGCCGTTTATTGTCACGTTGGCTGGAATGTTTTTGGCGCGCGGTGCGGCGTCTGTCATGACGCAGGATTCCATTCCGATAAACCATGAGTTTTATGGCGCTGTATCGTCGTTTTATCTCAAAATGCCCGGCGGCGGACGTATCAGTCTGATTGGTGGTACGATGGTGCTGGTCTTCATCATAGGAGCGATAATCGCCCATCGCACGAAGTTTGGCTCCTATGTCTATGCACTTGGCGGCAATGCCAATTCTGCTGCGCTGATGGGGGTTCCGGTGGCGCGTACGACTATTGCGGTCTATGCCGTTGCCAGCTTTTTGAGCGGGTTGGCGGGAATCGTATTTTCGCTTTATACGTCGGCAGGCTATCCATTGGCGGCTGTTGGCGTCGAACTTGATTCGATTGCGGCGGTGGTTATTGGCGGTACGTTGTTGACGGGCGGATATGGTTTCATGTTCGGGACATTTATAGGGGTGATGTTGCAAGGGTTGGTGCAAACCTACATCGTGTTTGATGGCACGCTTTCGAGCTGGTGGACAAAAATTGTCATCGGCGCGCTGCTATTCATATTCATCCTCCTGCAACGTTTGGTGTTTTCCTCTGCCGCGCCGCGTCTGCCGCAATTGTGGAAACGGGAAACATGAGTGAACCCGGTAGCCTGCTGCGCACCCTTTCCGGGCGCGCTACGGCGCGGAACTTTCATTCCTATGTGATTAGCGAGATCGGTGCGGGCATTGTTTCCGGACGGTTTCCTGTTGGCTCCGTGTTGCCAAATGATGCGTTGATGATGGTGCAATATGGCGTGTCACGTACGGTTCTGCGCGAGGCCTTGAAGACGCTTGAGGCCAAAGGATTGGTGGAGGCCAAGCCCAAGGTTGGCACCCGCGTTTCTCCGCGTAGCCGGTGGAATCTGTTTGATCCCCAAATATTGGCTTGGCACTTTGATGCAGGGCCAGACCCGGTATTTCTTGCGGGGCTTGCGGAAGTGCGTTTTGCGCTGGAGCTGAAAGCGGTTGAACTTGCCGCTGTGAAGCGTTCCGCCGATCATGTGCGCACGCTGCATTATTGGGTCAACCAAATGGAAAATTCGCTCAGTTCAATCCAAAATTTTGCGATGGCGGATTTCGAACTGCACCGGACGATAGCTGAGGCCTCGCAAAATCCGTTTATGCGTTCAATCAGCGGGATTGTTGAATTTGCGCTGGCGGCCGCGTTTGCAAAAATGACTGAGCAGGAGCACCAAAGTGCACTTGAGGAAACGGTGAAAATTCACCGCGAAATCGTGCTGGCTATCGAAGCGCGTGATCCCGCGCGCGCTAGCGCGGCGATGCGTCTGGCGATTGATGATGGTATTCGTCTGGCTAATCAGTAAGCACTTGGCAATTTGGGCTGAATTGGCCTATATGACAGTGAACCGATAGACATTCCATAATGCGAGCCTTGAACTCGCCCTGAGGAAACCATGAATTCACTTGATCTACCAAAGCGCCCTGAAGATACGCGTATCGTTGTGGCTATGTCCGGCGGCGTAGATAGCTCTGTTGTTGCTGGCCTTCTAAAGGGCGAAGGTTATGACGTGGTTGGCGTTACGCTCCAGCTTTATGATCATGGCGCTGCCACGCATCGTGCCGGTTCGTGCTGCGCGGGGCAGGATATTGATGATGCGCGCCGCGTTTGCGAAACGCTTGGCATTCCGCATTATGTGCTGGACTATGAAGCTAAGTTTCGCGCCGCTGTGATCGATCCGTTTGCGGAAGCCTATGCCAACGGCGAAACGCCAATCCCTTGTGTTTCGTGCAATCAAACTGTGAAGTTTGCAGACCTGCTGGATACCGCCCGTCAGCTTGGCGCGGACGCGCTGGCAACCGGCCATTATATTCGCTCACGCCAGAATGGTGTGCATCGTGCGCTTTACCGGCCTGTTGATGACAGCCGAGACCAGAGCTATTTCTTGTTTGCCACCACACAGGACCAGATCGACTATTTGCGTTTTCCGCTTGGCGGCATTGATAAGCCGGATGTGCGCAAAATGGCCGAAGATATGGGCCTCGTCGTTGCTACCAAGCAGGACAGCCAAGACATTTGCTTTGTGCCGCATGGCAAATATTCCGACGTGATTGCCAAGCTGCGCCCCAATGCCATTCAGGCGGGCGATATTATGCACCTTGATGGCCGCATTCTGGGCCAGCATCAGGGCATATTGCATTATACCATCGGTCAGCGTCGCGGCATTGGTGTTGCCACCGGCGAGCCACTGTTCGTGGTGCATCTTGATGCGGACAAAGCGCGTGTGATTGTCGGCCCGCGTGAAGCGCTGGAAACGCATAAGATTATCCTGCGCAATATGAACTGGCTAGGCGACATCGCTCTGGAAGATATTCCGGCCTCCGGTTTGGAAATGTTTGCGAAAGTGCGCTCTACGCGTGCGCCAAAGCCGGTGATTTTACACCATGATAATGGCGTGACGTCTGTCGACTTGCTGGATGGCGAAAGCGGCATCGCGCCGGGTCAAGCATGTGTGCTTTATTCCGACGATGGCAACGAAGCGCGTGTGTTTGGCGGCGGGTTTATTGCGCGTTCAGAACGGGCGGCGAGTGCCGAAGCCATGCTGAGCAAGCTAAGCGCGGTGGGTATTGCCGCGGAGTAGTTGATGCCGATTTAAATTGTGAAACGGGGTGTGGATTTGATAATCCACCCCCCGTTTTCATATTTTAAGCCCGCTTGCGTTCCGCGCCTTGATGATAATCGCGGATGGCGTCGATAATCCGGTCCTGATCCGAAACATCCAAATACGGGTGCATCGGTAGGCACAGAATGCGCTTTGGCAACTCTTCGGAAACGGGAAGGCCACCGGGAGCGAGTGTGTATTTCTTGTAGGCGACTTGCTGGTGCAGGGGTTTGACGTAGTAAATCACTGACGGAATGCCTTGGCTTTGCAGCGAGGCCTTGAGGCCATCGCGATCATCGGATTCGATGGCATATTGGGCGAACGCCGAGCGCGAATGATTATCGACGTGAGCGGTTTTAACGACGCCTGCCAGACCATCTGCATAGCGCTTGGCTACTTCTTGGCGGGCCTGCATTTCGTCTTCCAAGATGGCCAGTTTCTCGATGAGAATGGCGGCTTGGATGGTATCGAGGCGGGAGTTTAGGCCAACGCGGATATTATCATATTGTGTCTCGCCCTTGCCGTGGAAGGCGAAGGAACGCAGTGCATCAGCCAGCGCATCATCGTTAGTGAACATCGCGCCGCCGTCACCATAGCAGCCGAGTGGCTTGGCGGGATAGAAACTGGTGGAGGCAACATGGCCGAAAGCGCCGCACATTTTGCCATGGCGGGAGCCGCCGATGGCTTGCGCCGCATCTTCGATGATTATGAGGCCTTCTTTTGCGGAAATGGCGTCAAGCGCGTCGTAGTCGGCGGCAAGACCGAAGAGATCGACAGGAATGACGGCCTTTGGATTCAAGCGGCCTTCGGCACGAATGGCGGTGATGGCGGCTTGTAGTTGCTCGGTGTTGAGATTGTAGGTGTCAGGGTCAACATCGATGAAGACAGGCTCAGCCCCAGCGAGCGCCACAACTTCGGCAGTAGCAGCAAAAGTAAAGCTCGGGCAGAAAACGGCATCGCCGCGGCCAATGCCGTGAGCAAACAACGGGAGCAGCAGCGCATCTGTGCCGTTAGCGCAGGCGACGACGTGCTTGACGCCGACGTAGTCCGCCAGTTTGCGCTCAAACTCGGCGACTTCCGGACCTAAAATATATTTGCCTTCACGAATAACTTTGGAAACGGCATGGTCGATTTTGTCGCTGATGCGCGCGCGCTGCGCTGCAAGATCAATGAATTGCATTGAGAAACTCGATTATCGTTATTGTTTTCCGGCAAATCACCGGTCCGCGTTAGTTTTCTCATAAATGTATTTAACAATGTTTGCCAGTGGACGGGAGGTCACACAATTCTCTTATATGTTACAGGGCGTGATAAGCGTCTAGTCGTGCAGCACTGTGCCTGCGGTCAATATTTCCAACACGCGGATGGCTTCCTCGCCGCCGGTGCGCGGCTCGGCGCGGGTGCGGATGCAGTCGATAAAGTGCTGCACTTCTGCCGTTAGTGGCATACCTTGAGCGACGGGGATATAGTTTGGCTCTTCAGCAGTGAACGCCCATTGGCCGTTGTCCTGCCAGACGGCATGGCGGTAAACCGCAAGTTTCTTATCCCAGTTCTCGCCATCATCAAACACCGCCATCGCCTTGGTGCCGACGACTGTGAGGCGGCGCTCGCGGTAGGGATTAAGCCGCGATGTGAACAAATGCGAGCGGATGCCGCTGGGGAATTTCATGTGGACATGGGCGAAGTCAGACAAATGGTCGAGCAGCGCTGCGCCTTCGCCGCGCACTTCGCTTGGTGCTTCGCCTGTTATGGCCAAAATCATCGACAAATCATGCGGAGCAAGATCCCACAGCGCATCATTTTCTGTATGGAATTTACCAAGGCCAAGGCGATGCGAATGAATGTAGCGCACATCGCCTAGTTCGCCGGACGCAATCAGCTCTTGCAGCTTTTCAAATGCCGGATGGAAGCGCAGCACATGGCCAACCATAAATATGCGCTTTGCATCGCGAGCGGCCTGCACAGCAGCTTTCGCGTCTGCCACTGAAAGCGCGATTGGTTTTTCGACCAGCACATCTTTGCCAGCCTTGACAGCACGGATGGCGGCGGCGGCATGAAATTGCGGGGGCAGGGCCATAATGATGGCGTCAATGTCTTGGCGGTCGAAGATTTCTTCGTGGTCCACCGCGACGCAGGCGTTTTCCGCAGCGAAGCCTTGCGCTCGCGCGAAATTCATATCCGACACGGCATAAAGCGCGCCCAGACTTTTTAATGTGCGAATGTGGTTGCCGCCCCAATAGCCGCAACCGAGAACGGCAATGCGTGGTGTCATAAGATTTGTTGGCTCAATTATTACTTCACAAATCCCATATCGGCGTCCGGCAAGTACCGCAAGCTATGCATTCGTCGCGGGTGGCTAAATCTAACAGGACAAACATCTTTCTGCCCATCAATCGCTTGACAGTGCTCACACTCCCACCTTATACCCGCGCCAATTCTGCGGTGAACCTTGGTTCATTGCGTCTCGTGGCGAGATAGCTCAGTTGGTAGAGCACAGGAATCATAATCCTTAGGTCGGGGGTTCGAGTCCCTCTCTCGCTACCATTTTCCTTATAAATTTAAGATGGTTTTTAGCCGTTTGAATGCCGCGCATTTGGTGTAGACGTCATTGACTTTTTATCCGTTCACAGATTGATTTGCGGCTGATAGTTTTGGCCTTTGGTCATAATGTTGGCGGGGAAGTCATATGCCTTTTACTCTAGCGCGCGCTGGTGCGGCGACCCGTATCTTTTGTGTTGTCGTCGTTGGTTGTTTGGCGAGTTTCGTAAACACGAATGTGGCTGCAGCCGTTGACTTGGTGGACGCCACCATTGGTCTTTGGACCGATGATGATCGTGTGCTAGTAATTGATGGTGACCTCGGCCCGAACACCGTGTTTAATTTCAAACAAGGGCTTAATACTAATCCGCAGGTGCGCACAGTTCTTTTGAATAGCGGCGGCGGCATGGTTTCTACGGGACTGGATATTGCCCAGATTATTGCCAACCGCCAATTAGACACATGGGTGCCAGAAGCGGCGATGTGCGCGTCTGCGTGTAGCGTCATTTATTTTTCCGGGGCCAACCGGCTAGCAGAAGGGCAATTGGGGGTTCACCAGATTGCCATGAACGTTGAAAGCAACACGGATGTGCAATCTACGGCATCGGATATGATCGAGGCGTTTAATCGCTACGGGACGCATCCAAATGTATTTTCGGCGATGTTTCGCACGCCGCCGGAGAAGATGTATTTTTTTAATGACGATGAGAAGGTGCGTTTTCAAATTCAGCGTGGAATTTTATCGGCGCCAACAAGAAATCAAACCGGAACATTGCTTGAGCCATTGCCAGAGCTGATACCGCCGGACCAATTATTCGGCGGTAATTTGCCTGTGCTTCACGGATTAAAATTTCCGCAACCCAACTGAGTTTAAGCGGCGTGCCTAATTTTAATAGCGCGAGTCGCAACCTTGCGGCCTGTTGGCTGCAAAATGCCGTGCATGCCGTCAACTGCGCCGTCCTTAAGTTCAAGGGCGAGCAGGCGGGACTTTTCAAATGGACCGGGCATAAATATGTCGCCAGTCTTTTCATTGTTGAAACCAAAACGCTTGTAATAGGCGGCATCACCGACCAAAATAATGGCGGCGTGCTCTAGGCGTTTGGCTTCTTCGATGGCGTGGTTCATCAACTTGGAACCTATTCCCATGCCTTCGTAAAACGGATCTACGGCCAAAGGGCCAAGCAAAAGCGCATCGGCTTGGCCACGTCGAACGCATGGGGAGGCTACGTTCCACAGGCGGACTGTTCCAATAACACCGCCATCGCTGTTGCGGGCGACAAATGCCAAGCCTTCGGCAGGCAAACGGCCACGGCGTAGCTTTTCGGACGACTTGCGCCTGCGGCCCGGACCCATAGCGCGGTCGAGCAACGCCTCGCGCTGCGCAGCCTCGTGGGGCATTTCTTCGCCGATAGAAAATGTTGCGGCTACATCAGAAATCTTAACATTGGTATTCATGGCAAAACCACCTTCCCGAATTTAGTGTGAGGGATGCCAGCCCCTGTTGCGGGACCGGCTGGCAGCGAAAGTGTTTAAGAATTTTTGGCTTAGATGACGTATGCGCGCAGTGGCTCGAAGCCATTGAACGCGACGGCCGAATAAGTCGTTGTGTAGGCTCCCGTGCCTTCGATCAACACTTCATCGCCAATCTCAAGCGCGAGTGGCAATGCGTAGGGCGTCTTTTCGTATAGCACGTCGGCACTATCGCAAGTGGGACCGGCAATGATGCATGGTTCACTGGCCGTGCCATCGTGCGGCGTCACAATTTGGTAGCGGATGGCCTCGTCCATGGTTTCTGCGAGGCCACCGAACTTGCCAATGTCTAGGTAAACCCAGCGTACATTGTCATTGTCTGCTTTCTTGGAAATCAGCACCACTTCGGTTTTGATAACACCGGCATTGCCGACCATGCCGCGACCTGGCTCAATGATGGTTTCAGGAATGACATTGCCAAAATGCTTACGCAATGCGCCGTAGATCGCCTGACCGTAGGCCTGCGCTGATGGCACGTCTTTGAGGTAACGGGTTGGAAATCCGCCACCCATGTTGACCAGACCAAGCATTATGCCTTCTTCCGCTAATGTACTGAAAACCATTTTGGCGTCAGCAAGCGCTTGGTCCCATGCGTGCAAATTAGTCATTTGTGAGCCGACGTGGAACGAAACGCCCCATGGCACAAGACCAATGGTCTTGGAGTGACGCAAAACATCAATCGCCATTGCAGGCACGCAGCCGAATTTGCGTGTGAGCGGCCACTCTGCGCCTTCGCCATCTGTCAAAACGCGGCAGAATACCTTGGAGCCGGATGCAACACGGCCAATCTTGTCAGCTTCTTCAACGCAATCGATTGCGAATAGGCGGATGCCCAGTTCGAAAGCACGGGCAATATCGCGTTCTTTCTTAATTGTGTTGCCGAAGGAGATGCGGCTTGCCGAAGCACCAGCATCCAATGCCATTTCGATTTCGGCGACGGACGCGCAATCGAAATTGGAACCCATTGAGGCAAGCAAGCGCAGGATCTCAGGCGCAGGATTGGCCTTCACGGCGTAATAAATTTTGCTATCAGGCATGGCCTTTTCAAAAGCATGGAAATTATCGCGCACGACCTCAAGGTCGAGCACCATGCAGGGGCCGTTTGGACGGCGGGTAGCCAAAAAGTCAATAACGCGCTGTGTAGCCATAATGCTCTCCAATGCTGCAAACCAACCCTGTGATTGGTCGAAACGAATGCGGACGGAAACGCGCTTCACGCGCAAAACCGATAGACAAATGCGAAAGAGCTTCCCGAAGGTCCAGCCGGTGGAGACACCGAACCCTTGAAAACGCTTTACGCTGCGAATGGAACAAGCCAACGGCTCATTCCGATTTGTCTGCCATGGATTGGAGTTGCCTCCGCACATCCGGCAATGATGGTGTGCCTCTTCAGTAACCCCGGCTTATGGACAGCCGGTCAAGACCAAAAAAGCCCGCACCGTCGTTGCTTCAAGGCGTCCTCGGCTCTTTGTTGAACCGACTGGGAGGTATTACTCTCAGGTACCGTCCCGGCTGTTAACCGGGGGACGCCCACAGGCTCGTGCGACTTTGGGCAAGGCGCATATAGGACCGTTTTCATGACAAAACAATGAATTTTTTGTAGTGAGAAAAAAATATTTGCACTGCCGATTCATTCAAGCCTATGTTCACTATTATTGAACAATCAAAGGCCTTTGCGATGGATACCTTGACACGGATGCGGGCTTATATTGACGTGGTCGAAGCAGAAGGATTTTCTGCCGCAGCGCGTAAAATTGGCCGTTCGAAGGCGCTTTTGTCGAAATATGTCCGTGAATTGGAAGACGAACTGGGCGCATTGTTGCTCAACCGCACAACGCGGCAGTTTTCGCTCACGGAGGCTGGTCACACTTATTATCAAAGAGCATCCGAATTGGTGCGCGAAATTGATACGCTGCAAGAAGTCGTGCGCGACGCCAGCGGCGATGTGAAGGGGCGAATCAAATTATCCGCCCCGCGCACCCTGATCGATACACGCTATGGACAGGCGCTGGTGGATTTTGCATTGGCCTACCCAGATGTGATGCTGGACATACGCTTGGATGATCGCTTTGTGGACCTAGTGGAGGAAGGGTTTGATCTGGCGCTTCGCATAACACGCATGGAGGACTCCTCCCTCATTGCCAAGCGCCTTGCACCATTTTCGGTGGTACTTTGCGCTTCACCCAATCTCATTCAAAGGGTGGGCGAACCGCAGCGTCCGCAGGATTTGTCCAAGCTGCCCTGCATCATTGATACCAATTCGCGCGGGCTTGGAAACTGGCCATTTGAAGGGCCCGACGGCATTGCAAGCCCTGTCAGCGTCAAAGCGCGAATTGAGGTCAATAGCCCGTTTCCTGCCTGCCGCGCGGCGGTGGCTGGTATTGGCTTTGTTATGTTACCAGATTTTGTGGCGGCCGATGAGCTAAAGAGTGGTCGTTTACAGCGCGTTTTGACGGATTATAAGGTGGGTTCCGGTGGGATTTATGCGGTTTATCCACACAGGCGTTATTTGCCAGCCAAGGTTCGGGTGCTGGTGGATTTTTTAGCACAATGGTTCAAGGCGCATGAGACTTTTGCGACAGACATTACTTAATTTAGCCTGAATTATCGGCCCTAACAACGCCGGAAGAATATTGGTTTGACTATCAGATGATTCATCGCAAGACACTGGCTACCTGTATTGGATTTGGCGCGGCTTTGTGGGTAACGCCTGCGATGGTGCATCCGCATGTTTTTGCTGAGGCCAAGCTGAAGATTACCATTTCCGAAAACGGCACCGTTAAAAATGTGAGCAACACTTGGCGCTTTGATGATGTGTTTTCGGATACGGTTTTGTTTGAATTTGATAAAGATCAAGATGGCAAAATCAATGACAAAGAAGCAGCTGATATTTCCAAAACTATTACAGATTCGACCGGCGACTATAATTATTTCGAGGCCGTGAATGATAATGGCAAGGACGTGAAAATGGCGCGGCCTGCGAACTTACGCGGCACGTTTGATGGCAAAATTTTGGTTGTGACGTTTGATAATGCCCCTGTCG
>JANPBE010000034.1:0-9578 GCA_031430295.1 Phyllobacterium sp. | reverse complement strand
CATCGCGTCCGTAAGGAAGTGAGGCGGCGCTTAGTGGCAAAAATCGACAATACCATGAAATGAGTTCCCCCGCCCTACTGAATGCCGGGCGAGGAAAGGTTCAACACATATATCAAGCCGCTTTCGCCACGTCCTGCGCTATCCGGAAGTTCAGCCTGTCCGAGCCAGCCGAAACATAAACCGTCGAGCCGTCCTTAATCTCGCCGCCGAGAACCCTCTCTGCCAGCGGATCTTGCACGCTCTTTTGGATAACGCGCTTTAATGGCCGTGCGCCGTAGGCAGGGTCATAGCCCTTATCGCCCAGCCATTTCACCGCGCTATCGTCAAGATGAAGGATGATCTTGCGATCTTCCAACAGCTTGGCCAGCCGCTCCATTTGGATATGCACAATCGCGCCCATTTCTTGGCGGCGCAGGCGATGGAACAGGATGATGTCATCCACACGGTTGACGAATTCCGGACGGAAAGCGACTTTCACCGCCGCCATCACTTGCTCGCGCACGCTATCCACATCTTCATCGTCAGCCAATGACACGAGATAATCCGAGCCAAGGTTGGATGTCATAACAATGAGCGTATTGCGGAAATCCACCGTGCGGCCCTGCCCGTCGGTCAAGCGACCATCATCCAGCACCTGCAACAGCACATTAAACACATCCGGATGCGCCTTTTCGATTTCGTCGAAAAGAATCACTTGATACGGACGACGACGCACAGCTTCCGTCAGCGCCCCACCTTCCTCATAGCCAACATAGCCGGGAGGTGCACCAATGAGGCGGGCCACCGATTGCTTCTCCATATATTCCGACATATCAATGCGGGTCTTGGATGTGTCATCATCAAACACAAACGACGCCAGCGCCTTGGTCAGCTCTGTCTTACCCACGCCTGTTGGCCCGAGGAACATAAACGAACCAATCGGCCGGTTCGGGTCTTGCAAGCCCGCCCGTGCACGGCGCACCGCACGCGATACTGCTTGCACAGCCTCGCCTTGGCCGACAACTCGCTTGGCAATCTCATCTTCCATGCGCAGCAGTTTTTCCCGTTCGCCTTCCAACATCCGGTCAACAGGAATGCCGGTCCAGCGTGATACGACCTGCGCAATATGGTCCGGTGTCACCACCTCTTCCACCAATGCGCCCTTTTTATCATCCTGCAATTCAGAGGCCGCCAGCTTGCGCTCCAACTCCGGAATTTTGCCATAGGCCAGTTCGCCAGCCTTTTGAAACTCGCCGGAACGCTGCGCAATAGCCAGCGCATTGCGGGCATCTTCCAACTGCTTTTTCAAATCTGCGGCCAGACCGAGCTTCTGTTTCTCGGCAACCCATGTGTTGGTAATACCAGCCGATTCTTCTTCAAGGCCAGCCAGTTCTTTTTCAAGTTTAACCAGCCGGTCCTTGGAAGCATCGTCTTTTTCAACGCGCAACGCTTCACGCTCGATTTTGAGCTGCATAATGCGCCGGTCAATCTCGTCCAAAACCTCCGGCTTGGAATCCACCTGCATACGAAGCCGCGAGGCAGACTCGTCCATTAAGTCAATGGCTTTGTCCGGCAAGAACCGATCCGTAATATAGCGGTTTGATAAAGTAGCCGCCGCCACAAGCGCACTGTCAGAAATGCGAACCTTGTGGTGCTGCTCATATTTTTCCTTAAGGCCGCGCAAGATTGAAATCGTGTCCTCAACCGTTGGCTCAGAGACAAACACCGGCTGGAAACGTCGCGCCAGCGCGGCATCTTTTTCCACATGCTTGCGATATTCGTCCAGCGTGGTCGCGCCAACACAGTGCAACTCGCCCCGCGCCAAAGCCGGCTTCAAAAGATTCGAAGCGTCCATCGCGCCATCAGCCTTGCCCGCGCCCACCAGCGTGTGCATTTCATCAATGAACAAAATGATCTCGCCGTTAGCCGTCGTGATTTCACTCATCACGGCTTTGAGGCGCTCTTCAAATTCACCACGATATTTCGCGCCAGCAATCAACGCGCCCATATCCAGCGCCATCAAGGTTTTATCTTTGAGCGACTCCGGCACATCACCATTCACAATGCGCAGCGCCAGACCTTCGGCAATCGCCGTCTTGCCAACGCCGGGTTCGCCAATCAGCACCGGATTATTTTTCGTGCGCCGCGACAAAACTTGGATCGTACGGCGGATCTCTTCATCGCGGCCAATCACCGGATCAAGTTTCCCTTCACGCGCATCCTTGGTCAAATCGCGCGCATATTTTTTGAGCGCGTCATAGCCCTGCTCGGCATTCGCGCCATCCGCCGTGCGCCCTTTGCGCAGCTCATTGATAACTGCGTTCAGTGCTTGAACCTTTAGGCCGGCCTTCGCCAGCATCTCATGCGTCTTGGCAGATTTCTCCATCGTCAGCGCTGTGAGCAGACGCTCGACAGTGACAAAACTATCACCGGCCTTTTTGGAAATATCCTCAGCCGTTGCCATCACCTTGGCAAGCGGCGGCGACATATAAAGCTGGCCATTGCCGCCCGTAACTTTTGGCAAAGCACTAAGCGCCGAGGCAAGGCTAAGGCGCAGCGCCGCAGAATTGCCGCCCGCCCTGTCAATCAGCGAGCCCGCCAATCCTTCCGGATCGTCTATCAAAACTTTAAGAAGATGCTCTGGCAAAAACTGCTGATGGTCCTGACCAAGGGCATAGGTTTGTGCAGATTGGATAAAGCCCCGCACGCGCTCTGAATATGCTTCAACGTTCATATATCATCTCCATATGCCATTGACCCAAAAGGCATCAACGGCAGTTCGGTGACAGGCTCCCATTATTGGCAAGCCCGCGTTCAAAGCAGATATGGGAATTATAACCTCACCTCTCAAGAGAGCGAGCGCTAAGATGAAAATTATTTTGCGGAAAATCGACTAATACAATCATATCCGTATGTATAGATACAAATTGCAGGTCTGATAGTGGTTCCGCACCCGCTCCGTACGCCTCCCGCATCGTTTCCGTGCGGTTTCCGCACCGAGTTCGGGCGCGCGGCGTATGGTTTCCGACCGCATCTCGACCAATAAAAACGGCGCCACGTGGGCGCCGTTTGAACTAAATATTTGAAAACTTATTCGTCCGCAGTCACCGGAATTGGACGCTCTGCGCCGCGCGATAGGGTGGCAAGCAAGCCACCTTCCGCCGGTGAATCGCTGCCTTCTGCGGCCACTTCGACCCGTGGTTCACGAGGCGGACGCGGCATACGTGGGCGCGGTGTACGTGGACGCTCGGCGACCGGCGCAGCCGATTCTCTAATGTTTTCAGGGGGTTGGCCGCTCTCACGAGGCTGGCGTTGGCGCGGGTTCTGCCGTGGCTGCTCGTCAACTGCAGCTTCTTCGCGTTGTACAGCGACAATAACCGGCTGTTCAGATGCACTATCAAATGGCGCTACGACATCCGGCTGGGACTGTTGATCATGGCGTGGCTGCTGTTCTTGACGCGGGGCTTGCTCTTGGCGCGGCTGCGGATGGGCATGGAGCACATCATCGAAGCGGTTATCACCGTTTCCAGTGCCCAAATCTTCCTCTTCCTCGCGGTTATCCCTTTGATTTTGTTGCTGTAATGCCAATGCACCAGCAATAATCCGATTATAATGCTCGGCATGTTGCAGATAGTTTTCAGCCATCACGCGGTCGCCTGATGATTGCGCATCACGGGCCAGCGTCAAATATTTCTCAGCTATATTTTGCGCAGTTCCACGGATTTTGACGTCCGGGCCATTGCTTTCATAGCTACGTGTAAGTGGATTTGGTCCACCACGATTGCGGTTATTATTGTTATTACTATTGCTATTATTGTTATTATTGCTGCTGCCGCCATTATTATTTGTACGACCGCGCATACGCCTGTTTTGCTGCACTTGTATTATCCGATGCTAGTTTTCAATATGTAAACAGGTTCAAGGGTTATGTTGATTTAATACTGGACATGAAAAACACGAGCCAGACGCGCAATCCACACAGCGCGTCGCACCTTCATCAGCCCTAAAGCCAAAAGACGCTAACTAAACAAGGGCAAACTCGGCGTTCTAAAACCCGCCTAAGTACCATCACTCCGAACCTTTTTGAGATCCGGAAGACAACCCCTTTGTCTCCGTTGAAACTCTTTTACCTGTAATCCACACAAATACCAAGCTTTTTTTCAAACGTGGAAAAGGCCGCTTTAACCAATGGAAAATGCCAAAACCCTATCCCGCCCGCCAAGATCATGCTTCAAAGCCAATTTGATAAAACCGTTTGATTTGAATAGGTTAGTGACGTCTTCAGCCTGATTAAATCCAATTTCTACAATCACCAGCCCATTTTTTGTGAGATGTTTTTTCGCCTCAGCAGCTATTATTCTATACGGCTCCAAGCCATCCGGCCCGCCATCTAAGGCCAAAATTGGGTCGTGGTTTCGCACTTCAATGTCCAAATCTGGAATCACAGCGGAGCGGATATAGGGCGGGTTGGAAACGATGAGATCGAATTTTCCAATAACTTTTTCGAACCAATCACTTTGCAAGGCGCTAAAACGCTCTGAAAACCCACAAGTCTCGGCATTTTTCGTGGCCATATCCAAGGCCCCTAGTGCAATATCTGTAGCAATAACAGTGGCTTGCGGGAATATTGACAACAGCGCCAGCGCCAGTGCGCCGGTTCCGGTTCCTAAATCCAACATTGTTTTTGGAGGAGTTTTTTCGAGCAATTCGAGCGCTAAATCGACCAAAACCTCGCTATCGGGGCGCGGCTCGAGCGTTTCCGGTCCTAATGCCAGTCTAAGCCCGTAAAAATCGCGATATCCCATAATGCGATGGACCGGCATTCCGGCGATACGCTGCGCCAAAGCATCTTCCAAAATCTCAAATTTATCATTTGAAATCAGCATGTTAGGTTGCGACACAATATCAATACGCTCCACCCCGCACGCAAATTCCGTCAGCAGCCTTGCCTCAACATCATAGCCGTCAATATCGGTCTTTTCGAGAATATCCGTAGCAAAACGCAACACATCAGCAAGCGTGCGCGAACCGCCGGAGATCATGCTGCCAACCGCCCGAACTGGATACGGCAACCGCCCAGAACCGATGCAGAACGCGTACGGAAGCCGATTTTACGCATTTTCCGCCGCTTCCGCCAACAAATGGGACTGATGATCCGCCACCAGCGCATCCACTAACTCATCAAGCTCCCCCATCATCACCCGCTCTAATTTATAAAGCGTCAAATTGATGCGATGATCCGTCACCCGTCCTTGCGGAAAATTATACGTCCGTATCCGCTCCGAGCGGTCACCTGAACCGACTTGAGACTTCCGGTCTTCCGCCCGCGCGTCATCCAATGTCTGCCGCTTCATATCATAAAGCTTGGTCCGCAAAATCTGCATGGCCCGCGCCCGGTTTTGATGCTGTGATTTTTCAGCCTGCACCACCATCACCCCTGTCGGGATATGCGTGATGCGAACGGCCGAGTCCGTGGTGTTGACGTGCTGACCGCCAGCGCCAGATGCCCGCATTGTGTCGATGCGAATGTCCTCGCTGCGAATTTCGATGTCCACTTCTTCGGCCTCTGGCAATACGGCGACCGTTGCGGCAGAGGTGTGAATACGGCCCGAACCTTCGGTCGCGGGCACGCGCTGCACACGGTGCACGCCTGATTCGAACTTCAATTTGGCATAGACGCCTTTGCCCGTGACAGAGGCGATGACTTCCTTGTAACCGCCCATTTCGCCGTCGCTGGTGGAATCTATGGAAACCTTCCAGCCCTGCGCAGCAGCATAGCGCTCATACATACGAAACAAATCGCCGCCGAAAAGAGCGGCTTCCGAGCCGCCCGTGCCTGCGCGAATTTCGAGAATAACTGACCGCTCGTCAGCAGCATCTTTGGGCAAAAGCAAAATCAAAATATCGCGCTCAAGATGCTCGCGCCGCTCGGATAGAACTGGCAACTCCTCTTCTGCTAGCGCCCGCATTTCGCTGTCGGTATCAGGCTCGGCCAGCAACCGGCTCAATTCTTCCTCCTCTTTGCAAACCTGCTGCCAGCCGACAGTGGCAGTCACAATGTCTTGCAGTTCGGAATATTCAGAGCTTAATTTGACAAAGGTCTCCGCTGCCGGACCAGCTGAGAGTTCAGCTTCAATCACGGCATAGCGTTTCACAAGTTGGTCAAGCCGGGCGGCCGGAAGATTCATCAATATTTCTTTTCTAAAATCTAGAGCAATTCCAAGCTTGATGGAACATCAAGCGATTAGGGATATTGCGACAAAACAAAAGCAATTCCAAGCTTGATGGAACATCAAGCGATTAAGGATATTGCGACAAAGGAAAGGCTTTAGAGCAAAGTGAATTTTCATTCTATCAAAACTTACTTTGCTCTAGAGCGGGATGCTCATGCGCTCGGCATGGGCTTTCAAGAAACCGCGCAGCGAGTCAAGTTTTGGCTGGCCGGGCTCAAGCAGAGGATCAAGTTCCGCACGAAGCTGTTCAATATCCAGCCCCAGCAACATGGCCTTTACCGGACCGACAGCCGCGGCTGACATGGAGAGCGAGCGGAAGCCAATGGCAGTAAGCGCCATGGCAGTGAGAGGTTTGCCAGCAAGTTCACCGCACAGCGTGACGAGCTTTCCGGACTTATCGGCAGCTTGCGCAATCGAACGCAAGGCACGCAAGAACGAGGGCGTCATCGGATCAAACCGGTCCGACAAATGCGCGGCACCGCGATCCACGGCCATAAAAAACTGGAACAAATCATTGGAGCCAACGGAGACAAAATCGACATATTTGAACAGCTCATCCAGCTGGAACAGCAGCGACGGCACTTCCAGCATCGCGCCGAGCTTGAAGCTACGCGGCAATTGATGTGCAAATTTGGAGAGATGTTTGACCTCGCGGTCAATCAAATCCCGCGCTTGGATAAGCTCTGAAACTTCCGTCACCATTGGCAGCATGATGCGCAGTTCGCGCCCGCCAGCAGCTTTCAGAAGCGCCCGAATTTGTGTGCGCAAAAGACCCGGTCGATCAAGCGACATGCGGATAGCACGCCACCCCATTGCCGGATTTTCTTCAAACGGCACATCTTTGAAGTATGGCAGCGCTTTATCGCCGCCAATATCCAGCGTGCGGAATGTAACCGGCAATTTGCCTGCAGCATCCAAAACGCTACGATACAACTCTTCCTGCGCTTCCACTTTTGGAAAATTGGCCGCGACCATAAACTGCAATTCTGTGCGGAAAAGCCCGATGCCTGCCGCACCGGATTCGTCCAGCTGCGGCAAATCTACCATCAGTCCGGCGTTCATCAGAAGGTCGACCTTCACGCCATCCTTGGAAACCGAAGGGATACCGATGAGCTCGCGGTACATTTCCTGACGCTTGGCGCGGAAGCGCACTTTTTCGGCATAGGCTAGTTCAACATCGACTTGTGGGCGCAAATGGACCTTGCCATCCTCGCCGTCGATAATGATTGAATCGCCATTTTCCGCCAGCGCCACCGCGCCTTTAACTTGGCCGACGACAGGAATGCGCATCGCTTTCGCCACGATAACCACGTGGCTGGTAATCGCACCTTCTTCGATGACCAATCCGCGCAGCTTTTCACGCGGATAGTCCAAAAGCTCGGCGGCGCCCATGTTGCGGGCGAGGATAATAGCATCTTTCGGCATACTTTCGCCAAGGGTGGAAACATCCTGCCCCATAATTTGGCGCAGCAAGCGATTGGCTAAATCATCGAAATCACTAAGACGGTCCTTCAAATAAGGATCAGTCATGTGCTGCATCCGCGCACGGGTGTCGCTCTGCACTTTTTCAACTGCGGCTTCCGCAGTCAAACCATTGCGAATGGCCTCTTCCAAGCGCCGCACCCAGCCGCGATCATGGGCAAACATGCGATAGGCTTCCAGCACCGCGCGGTGCTCACCCTCCATCGCCACTTCGCGGCGCTCCAGCATATCGTCGATGGACAGGCGCAGCGAGCCAATGGAATTTCCGAGGCGCTCCAGCTCTTTATCAGTGTCTTCCGCAAACAGGTTTTTAACAATGACGCGATGCTCGTGCAGCACGACATGGCCAAGGCCAACACCCTCATTGAACGATAAGCCGGAAAGCGAAATTGGCTTTTTAAGATCAAGCTGCACACCGGGCTTGGAAAGGCCAGTGAGATCGCCCGATGCAATCATTTCCGCCAGCACCATGCCGGTGGTTTCTAAGGCCTCCACCTCATCTTCGCGGTAGGTGCGCTGGGTGCGATTTTGCACAACCATAACGCCGAGCGTGCGCCCTGCCCTCAGGATTGGCACACCCAAGAACGAGTGGTAAATTTCTTCGCCTGTTTCTGGCAAGTAAGCGAATGAGGGATGGCTCTGCGCATCTGAAAGGTTCAGCCCCTGGGCGCTGGCAGCAATCGTGCCCACCAAACCTTCGCCAAGTTTCAACTGCGCCAAATGCACCGACTGTTGGTTAAGGCCGACCGTGGCATAAAGTTCCAGAACGCCATCCGAGCGCAGCACATAAAACGAGCACACTTCGGCGACCATGTTCTTGGCAATTTCGCCAACAACCCGGTCAAGCCGCTCTTGCGGAGCCAAAGCCTCCGCCATCAGCTCGCGAATACGCTTTAATAAAACGCGGGGGCCGGTTGCTACATCACGCATCATTTCGCCCCTTTCATAAACCTATCAGTTTGAACCAAATCATCTAAATAGTGATATGCCTATGGCAGCGTAAAATGTGCAAGTGCGAGATGATAATTTCTCTATGCATGGATTTGGTTGAAAGCCGCAAGTCTTGGCTTTTTCCTCTCCCCTAAGCGCAGCTTGGGGGATGAGGTGGCGCGGCGTAGCCGTGACGGTGAGGGGGCGGTTGTGCGTCGCTATGGTTGGAAATTGAAATGCCAAACGTAAGGCGTTTTAGGTCTGCCAATCTTCCGCCCAGTCGAACCACCCCCTCATCCGGCGCTTCGCGCCACCTTCTCCCCCACCTTCGGTAAGGGAGAAGAAAAAGTCGAGATCACCCCTTATCCAGCCCGTAAACCGAATGCAGCGTGCGCACCGCAAGTTCGGCATAAGGACCATCAATCAATATTGAAATCTTGATTTCAGATGTGGTGATGGCGCGGATGTTGATGCCTTTGTCCGCAAGAGCTTTGAACGCAGTTGCGGCAACACCGGCATGGCTGCGCATACCGATACCTATGACCGAAACCTTGACCATGCCGGGTTCGGACTGGATGGCATCAAAACCGATTGTCTCGCGCACTTTGCCCAAGACGGCCAACGCCTTATCAATATCTGAGTTCGGTACGGTAAATGTCATATCCGTGCGCGAGCCATCTTCGGAGATGTTCTGCACAATCATATCCACATTGATGTGCGCCTCAGCCAGCGGCCCGAAAATACCGGCGGCAACGCCGGGGCGATCCGCCACGCGGCGCAGCGACACTTGTGCTTCATCCTTGGCATAGGCAATGCCAGTAACAACTTCCTGTTCCAAAATTTCATCCTCGTCGCAAATGAGTGTGCCGGGCGGGTTGAGAAGATCGCTCATGCCCGGTGCATCAGGATCTACAAATGACGAGCGCACAAAGGTGCGCACCTTATGAACCATCG
>JANPBE010000033.1:0-5109 GCA_031430295.1 Phyllobacterium sp. | reverse complement strand
CAGCGGCAAGTCCACGGTGGCCGAACATGTGGCGGACGCTCTTAAAGCGCGCGGTGAAAGCGCCACCGTTGTTCCGATGGACGGATTTCATTATGATGATGCGGTTTTAGACCGTTTGGGCCTGCGTTCCCGCAAAGGCTCACCGCCGACATTTGATTGCGCTGGCTTTGAATCATTGCTCAAACGATTGAAGTCATTAGAAAATAACGTCGCTATCCCTGTCTTTGATCGTTCGATGGAGCTCGCGCGCGCTGGTGCCGAACTCATTTCAGCGGATACAAAATTTCTCATCATCGAAGGCAATTACCTGCTCTTGGATGAAAAGCCTTGGGTCAATTTACGCCCGTTTTTTGACCTTACAATCAGTGTGGAAGTCGATCGCCAAACGCTCGAAGACCGTCTGTACTCACGCTGGAATAGTTACGGAAAGAGTGCGCAAGACGCCCGGAGTTGGATCGAGAGTAACGATCTGCCCAACATTCGCCACGTGCTTGAACATAATGGTGCGGCAGATATACGCTACGACAACAACTGATTCTCTCCTCCCAAATCTTCGCCTCCTCCCGGCACTCTGTTCATATTGGAAATCTAAATGCACCCCGGTGTTCTGCTGGCGCTCCTCGCCTATTTTGTTTTTTGCATTTGCGATTCCCTCATCAAAAGTATCGGTCCAAACACCGGCGTTTTTCAGATAGGTTTTTTCGTTACTCTTTTTTCCTTCGTCCCCGTCTTAGCTTTCACGCTTCGCCATGATCCGCTGTCGGCAATGTTTAAGATGAACCAACCGTGGTTGGTCGCTGGCCGTGCCGTCACGGGCATCGCGGCGGGCATGTTTGCGTTTTACACGTTTACACATCTGCCATTCGCAGAATCCTACGCACTGATATTTTTAGCGCCCGTTTTTGTAACAATCCTCTCAATATTTTTCCTTGGCGAACAGGTCCGCGCGTGGCGCTGGAGCGCGGTCGTGTTGGGGCTTATCGGTGTGTGGATTATCGTTCGCCCCGGCTTTCGTGAAATCCAAACGGGGCATCTAACGGCCATATGCGCGGCCATGATGGGCGCGACATCATTTGTATTCTTACGTAAACTTGGCCAGTCCGAGCGGCGCATTACATTGATTGGCGTGTTGCTGGTGGCATCAGTCGTCATCAACGGTATTCTCATGATACCGGAGTTCAAGATGCCTGACGGCTGGGAGATGGCAAAATATGTCGGCGCTGGTCTGTTCGCGGGCCTTGGACACTCAGCGCTCTTGGCCGCAGCACGTACCACACCAGCAAACCTCATAGCACCAGCCAACTACAGCCAAATCGTCTGGGCAGTTATCATCGGTTATATTTTCTTCAATGAAGAGCCCGATGTGTGGACAATCACGGGCATTGTTTTGGTCTGCCTCTCCGGAATCATGACGTTGATCCGCGATGAAATGCGCTCGGGATGGCTAACGCGCACCCAAGTGGTCAAAAAATTTCCTTAAGTGGGTTCACGCTGCTGTGCGTTGGTCGTTCTCGGTGCCTCGTGCCAGTGTAATTTCTAGGCCGTTTAAGTCCTCGCTCATGATGAGCTGGCAGGAAAGCCTTGAGTTATCGCGCACATCGAAGGCACTGTCGAGCATATCGATTTCGTCTTCACGAGCCGGATAAAGTTTGGCTTCAAACGTAGGTTCCACATAGACATGGCAAGTGGCGCAGGCACATGCACCGCCGCACTCAGCTTTGATGTTAATGCCCCAGTCGCGGATGATTTCCATCACGCGCCAGCCCTCAACGGCTTCCAGCGTATGGCACACACCTTCCTGATCGGTCACGTGAATGAACATGATGCTTAAGCCTCAGGAGTTTGCGGGAACGCGGCGCCACGAATAGCCCGCAGGCTTGGTAGCGGCGGTGGTGGCTGGCTGATAATAAATCGGCACAGACGTATCCACATGGTCTTCAAGCCGCTTAATGGCCACGCCGTTTTTGATTTCAAGAGAGTTGAAACCATTACGCAGCAAAAGCGGAATTTGATCGACCAGCACGTCGCCAACCGCGCGCACTTCGCCTGTGTAGCCATAGCGGCTTCGCAAAAGCGCCGCCTTGGAGTGCGAGCGCCCGTCATTATAGGCGGGGAATGCCAGCGCTATTAGCGACACATGAGCGAGATCTGGCACAATGCTATCGAGCTTTTCACCGGGCAAAATCAAAACGCCGAGCCGGTTAGCACCAGCCTTGCGCTGTTCAAGCGAAAGCGCGAGATATGTTGCCAACGGCAAAATAACCTGCGCCCCGCCGTCATCTTCCTCGGCATGACGCCAGCTGTCGGTAACAAATGCACCATCGCGCCAATATTTTTGAATTATTCCGCTCATCTAAATATCTTCCTAAAGTGCTTTTGTCATCAGCGACGCATCAAGCCCGCCTAAATGAATACCGCATTCCACTTTGCCTTTGCCCTTCCAACGCCCGCCGCGTTGATCATCGGCAGATGAAGGCTCTGTGCAAGGCGCGCAGCCGATAGAGTAGTAGCCATAGGCAATTAGCGGGTGCTCTGGCAGCGCATTGGCCTGTTGGTAGGCAGCAATATCTTCGCCAGACCAACCAGCAAGCGGATTGATACGGATACGATTGCCCACCGCTTCAAATATTGGGAGCGCCGCACGGGTGGATGCCTGAAAACGCTTGCGCCCTGTAAACCACGCACCAAAGGGAACCACGGCACGGGCCATCGGTTCCACTTTACGAATGTTGCAACACGCATCAGTCGATGTCTTGTGCAGCTCGCCTGCAGGGTCTTGCGCTTCAAGATTTGACGGCAGAGGTTCAATATTGCGCAGATCTGTCAGCTTAAAGAAGTCAACCAACTGATCGCGATAAGTGAGCGTTTCTTCAAAATGCTTGCCGGTGTCCAAGAATAATATTGGCGTATTGGCGTCAACTTCGGCAATCAAGCTGAGCAGCACCGCTGAGTCCGCACCGAATGAGGACACCGCACCAATATCGCCCGCAAAGCCCTCTTTCACGCTGTAGGCAATAATCTGCGACGCGGTGGCATTAGCAAAGCGCACATTGAGGCTAGCGGCCAATTGCTTGGCGCTATCGGCTCTTGCGGCTTGCTCTATTGCAGTTTCCAACACTTCATTCATTCCTAAAGCGATGAGTTGGTGCGCGATGTGGCGACGGATTCGACATAGAGTGCATTCTTGAACGGCTCCGCGCCAAGACGACGGTAGGCAGCCAAGAAGTTTTCATCGCGCGATAGGCGCTTGCTCATGTAGGTCTCAACGACCGTTTCGATGGCATCAGTAATTTCTTCCGGACCAAAGCCGCGACCGACAATTTCGCCAATTGTCGTGTTTTCGTCCGCCGAGCCACCGAGCGTGATTTGATAAAGCTCCTCGCCCTTCTTCTCGACGCCCAAAATGCCGATATGGCCAACATGATGATGCCCACAAGCATTGATGCAGCCGGAGATTTTGATCTTGAGATCACCAATGTCTTGCTGGCGCTTTTGGTCACCAAAGCGTTCAGAAATCTTCTGCGCCACAGGAATAGAGCGGGCATTTGCCAGCGCGCAATAATCAAGGCCGGGGCAGGCGATGATGTCAGTGATAAGTCCGGCATTGGCGGTGGCCAAATCAGCCGGAACCAGAAGATCATAAACGGTCTTCAAATCCGCCAGTGCCACGTGCGGCAGGATGATGTTTTGCTCATGGCTGACACGCAGTTCGCCAGCGGAATAAGTATCACCAAGATCGGCCATCAAATCCATCTGGTCGGCAGACGCGTCGCCCGGAATGCCACCAATTGGTTTCAGTGAAATCGTAATGGCGCGGTAGTCCGGATTTTTGTGCGCAATAGTGTTTTGTTGCACCCATGCGGCAAACCCTGCATCGGCCTTGCGCTGCGCAGCGAGAAGGCCGTGACCTTCGGCGCGTTCCGGCAGAGCTGGCATAGCGAAATAAGATTCAATGGCGCGAATGTCGGCTTCTGGAAGCGTCAGTTCCTGACCCTTGAGATTGGCAAACTCAGCCTCGACGGCAGCGCGTAATTCCTCAGTGCCCATTTCGTGGACCAGAATTTTGATGCGCGCCTTGTATTTATTATCGCGGCGGCCTTCGAGATTATAAACCCGCAAAATTGCTGTGCAGTAGGACAGCAGATCAGCTTCAGGCAGGAAATCACGGATTTTCTTGGCAACCATCGGCGTGCGGCCTTGGCCGCCACCGACATAAACCACAAAGCCCACATCACCCTGATCGTTGCGCACCACCTGCAAACCAATATCATGCACTTGGATCGCCGCGCGATCATGTGGCGCGCCGGTCACAGCAATTTTGAACTTGCGCGGCAAATAAGAAAATTCCGGATGAATGGATGACCATTGGCGCAAAATTTCTGATGCAGGGCGCGGGTCCATGATCTCGTCTGCGGCAACGCCAGCGAAGTGATCCGCCGTGACGTTGCGAATACAATTGCCGGAAGTTTGCAGCGCGTGCATTTCAACACTGGCCAATTCATCTAAGACCGCTGGCATGTCAGAAAGCGCAGGCCAATTATACTGAATGTTCTGGCGCGTGGTGAAATGGCCATAGCCACGATCATAAACACGGGCGATATGCGCCAGTCTGTGCATCTGGCGGCCGGAAAGTGTGCCGTAAGGAATGGCCACGCGCAGCATGTAAGCATGAAGCTGCAAATAGACGCCGTTCATCAAGCGCAGCGGACGAAACTGCTCTTCGGTAATCTCGCCGGAAAGGCGGCGTGTCACTTGGTCTTTAAACTCAGCAACACGGGCGTTTACAAACGCTTGGTCTAACTCGTCATAGCGATACATACTTTATCCTCAGAAGCATTTTCCAGTAATGTGGAACACATTACGATTAAGAATAATGCGGCAAATCAAATGGTCGGTTTGCCGACATAATCTATTGTGGGGCCATCGGCGCGAATGCGCTCTCGTAGGCGAGTGGCGTGCGGCTTGCCGTGTATTTCTGTGACATCAATCAAATTGACATCAACAACTTCATTATTGGCATAGGCCAGAGCGCCGATTGAGGCCAAGCGGCTTTCAGCATCGGCATCACGGGCTATTTCCACATCATTAAACAGACGGCTCCAGCCTTCC
>JANPBE010000032.1:0-1328 GCA_031430295.1 Phyllobacterium sp. | reverse complement strand
CACATAGGATTAGTTACCGCTTGCATCGATAGCTCGTGCAGCGCCAGCCCAATATGCAAGGCTTCATTTGATGAAAGCTGGACGTCCTCGCCTTCAAACTTAATTTTCATTGCGGTGTCTTTGGCGACAAGTTCAAGCTGCTTGCGCGCAAGGTCAAACAGACTGGCACCATGCCAATTGGAATCCACAAGCAAATCTTGGGAGCCGGAAATTGCAAACAGACGGCCCATATAGGACCTCAAAAATTCTTCTTTGGTGGATGAATGTTTTGCCGACTGTGTCGCCACGCTCTGCACAATGGCAAGCAGATTTTTGGAACGATGACTAAGTTCTAACAGCAGTGTCCGCAAAACGCTTTCGCGCTTACGTATCTGAGATACATCAGTGATCGTCGTGTATATTTCTCGCTCGCCACTGGCGTTTGCCACCACATCAATAACGAAGGAAACAGAGTTTCCGTCAAACGCAGC
Organism: Phyllobacterium sp.; assembly: GCA_031430295.1. GTDB lineage: Bacteria > Pseudomonadota > Alphaproteobacteria > Rhizobiales > Rhizobiaceae > JANMEX01. The sequence goes on along the minus strand of JANPBE010000032.1, from coordinate 858 downwards.
CGAAAGTTTTTGCTGCATGTTTGTGTTCAGTGCAACGGTTTTGGCATGATCCAAACGTTCGCCAAGAGCTGCTCCAAATATATCTTGATCGGTAGCTAAACCCGCCCTCGGATTTTGCCAAAACTGCGGTAGATTGAAAATAACTTTAAAGCTTTTGTCTTGGCCTTGAACGGTAATGCCAGCGTTGACGCGCGTAAGTGCTAGCGCCAGATAATCGCTTATGTCCAAATTACCGGAGCCCTCCGGTATCCAACTTTTTCTTGCTGCAAGCCCGCCGACCAACTGCATAGCCTCCAAAAATTTGCAAGGCCTCGAACACTTGGTCCAAAACCTTGCAACATTAATTTCTTATGGCAGTCACACTCGTCGCATGATCTGCATTATCAATGAGATGACAAAGAACGCCACAAAGATATAAAATAGGATTTGTGCAATTCCTTCCGACGCTCCGGCGATGCCACCAAATCCGAGTGCTCCCGCTACCAGTGCTACCACCAGAAATACCAGACTGTAATAAAGCATTTCATTCACTCCTATGTTTGCATGTATAAACAACGCAAAAATGATGCTTTGGTTCCGCCTTTATCCCATTTTTAGTTCAGTTGACTGTCACGAAAGAAAAGCGCCTGACTAATCAACGCTTTCACCATTTCTGGGTTGAACGGCTTGGTCACAAGGAAGGTCGGCTCCGGCCGCTCGCCAGTGAGAAGGCGCTCTGGGAAGGCGGTGATGAATATTACGGGAATGTCACTTGATTGAAGGATCTCATTGACGGCATCAATTCCCGAGCTGCCATCGGCAAGCTGAATATCGGCTAAAATGATGCCCGGAGTTTCCCTGGTATAAAGTTCGATCGCC
>JANPBE010000031.1:0-1855 GCA_031430295.1 Phyllobacterium sp. | reverse complement strand
GCTAAGAATCGCGCGATTTACGAATTGTTTCCTACATTTTTATCCACACTCCCCAAACCTCCCGCATAATCCCTTTGCTCGTTGCAACGGGGACACGGAATTCATGATCCAAGTGTCTGTGGCAACGGCCGGTGCTTTGCTGGCGGATTGGAAATCCGCTGGGTGTTGAACCCCCAAGCAGAGGCGCATCCGACCCGGCTCGCGTAAGCATGACCATCCTTATGCAGGGTGGGAGGTTTTCGGGAGTGACAGGGTCAGCGCAAGAACACCGTTCCGGGTGTGTGGCGATGTCACACATTAAATCTTTAGAAGGCAGGACCACACACCCGGCTTCCCCAAAGATTATACAATAGCCAGACCGGCAACGGAGCGTGGCAACGAGGAAGATTGCTCTTTGAACCTAACCTAAACATCGGCGACAGCCACGCCACCGAAAAACCTTAAGGCTCCCTCTTCAGCAAATGCAGCAGATAGTCTTCGGTCTCGGCCAAATCATCTTCAAACGCGGTCACCTTGCCGCGAATAGACGCGCCGCGCTCGTGGACACTATTGGAATTGCCTGAAATCAGCGGATGCCAATCAAACAAATCCTTGCCTTCCGCCACCAGCCGATAGCCGCATGTCTTGGGTAGCCAAGGAATGGTCCGAACATTTTCCGGTGTCAGCAATACGCAGTCCGGCACCTGCGCATTGCGGTTCACGTAATCTTTGCAGGAGCACTTACCCGCATCAAACAGGCGGCAGGCAACGCTAGTCCAAACAATTTCGCCGGTATCCTCGTCTTCGAGTTTGGACAAGCAGCATTTGCCGCAGCCATCGCAAAGTGATTCCCACTCTGCTTTTGACATGTCCTCAAGCGCTTTGGTTTTCCAGAAAGGTGCCTTCATGGCACTTCCAATAAAGGTACAGATGAGACGCGTAAAGCAGTTTGAACGCAAGATGAACGAAGGTTTCACATCAAGTTCATCGAATTGCTGAAATAAGGCAGTTGTGAAAAACGCACCTTTACGCAACCATTTGCGCTGAAGCACGTTGTGCAAACTAATTATGACCGCAATTGATTGTATGAATGGCGGAAACTGAGGAGACTAAACGATGAAGAATCGGATTTCGAAATTGCTGGCAACCAGCGCAACCGCGACAATTATGTCGCTCAGCGCCCCGTTCGTCCTATCCGCCCCCGCCCAAGTGCCACTCGGTATATTTACCGCTTTCGGCCAAGTCACGCTTGCCGATGCGAAGGCCATGCTCGCCGAAGCAGTGGCAGCTCTAAAGCAGGCAAAGGCAGATGGCGGCGATGTTGATGCTGCGCAGGCGCAGGTTGATGCCGCGAAAGCTGCAATTGAAGAAGCCAAGCAAGCGGCTTCCGATGCGAAAGCCCAAAAACAAGCTGATGCTGAGGCTGCAAAAGCGGCAGAAGAACAAGCCGCTACAGAGGCTGCCAAGGCAGCAGAAGAACAAGCAGCGGCTGACAAAGCCGCAGCAGATCAAGCTGCGGCAGATGCCGCCGCTGCACAGGCCGCAGCTGATACCGAGGCCGCTACAAAAGCGGATGCAGATGCGAAAGCTGCTGCTGACTCTGAGGCTCAAAAACAGGCTGACGCTGACGCCAAAGCAGCCGCAGACGCAAAAGCCGCCGAAGATGCCGCCGCTGCACAGGCTGCAGCCGATGCCGAGGCCGCGTTGAAAGCGGACGCAGATGCGAAAGCTGCCGCAGATGCTGATGCTCAAAAGCAAGCAGATGTTGACGCAAAAGCCGCAGCTGATGCAAAAGCTGCCGAAGACGCCGCCTCTGCACAGGCCGCAGCTGATGCCGAGGCCGCGTTGAAAGCGGACGCAGATGCGAAAGCTGCCG
>JANPBE010000030.1:0-2535 GCA_031430295.1 Phyllobacterium sp. | reverse complement strand
CCACCGGCGAGGGCAAGCACGTCATCACCACGTCGACATCCGATGCCAACTCGTACGGACTCTGGGCGAGCCGCGCACCCTTCTCGACGTGTCTCTGGGCCAACTTCGGGTCCAAATCATACACTGTCAGATCGAAGCCCGAGCGCAAAAGACTCATCGCCAAATGACCGCCAAGATTGCCCAGTCCAATATAGCCGTAGCGCATGTTTTGCTCCCAAAAACCAAGACAATTTGGAGAGAAACTAGCGGAAGAAACAACTGAGTTTGTAAAGAAAGCGCCAAAAGGCGTCGTTTGAACGGATAAATGTCCAAAATGTCAAGAAAATTGGTAGGCCCGGAGGGACTCGAACCCCCAACCAAGCGGTTATGAGCCGCTGGCTCTAACCATTGAGCTACAGGCCCTAAGGGAAGCACGCCAGACGCTTCCGATTGCCCTACTAACGCAAGAAAGTTTGCGAGGCAAGACGAGATTGCCACGGCAATAATCCGCCACAATCTTCATCCAACTAAGCCTTGTAGAGGGACAAATAATTTTGGAGACTTATATGCGAAATAAAATATTGCCATTGGCATTGGCCGCGTTTGCACTATCCGCAGCCATGCCTGCCCGCGCTGCCGACACTGAACCAACCCCGCGCATCATCGTAAGCGGCGAAGGTCAAGCAGCTGCCGCACCGGATATGGCATTGATTTCCCTCACAGTTTTGCGCGAAGCAGCAACTGCACGTGAGGCGCTAGATGCAAATACCAAGGCGATGACAGACGTTCTCAAAGCCATGAAGGCCTTTGGAATTGCCGACAAAGACCTGCAAACATCTAGCTTCTCGATCCAGCCACGCTACGTCTATGCCGACCCGAACAAGGGCGAAACATTTGAACCAAAAATCACCGGCTACAGCGTTTCAAATTCGCTCGGTGTTCGCATCCGCGATTTGAGCAAGGTCGGTGAAGTGCTGGACCAATCCGTCACACTCGGCGTCAACCAAGGCGGCGATATTCAATTCGTGAAAGATGATGCGTCATCAATTCTCGAAGAAGCCCGCAAGAAGGCCGTTGAAAATGCAATTGCCAAGGCAAAAACCATCACTTCAACAGCCGGCGTTGGCATCGGCCGTATATTGGAAATGTCCGAGCAATCATTCCAGCCGGGCCCAATTCCCATGATGCGCGCCGAAATGGCTATGGGCAAAATGGCTATGGACAGCGCGCCCGTGCCCGTTGCCACAGGCGAGAATAGCTACCGTGTCACAGTAAATGTAACCTTTGAAATCAAACAGTAATTCCGGCCAAATGTCTGATCAAGGCTTACATTTTAGAACGGCGGGCATCAGCGATGTGCCCGCCGTTCGCTCACTAACTCACGCTGCCTACGCCAAATGGGTGCCGCTCTTAGGGCGTGAACCGCTGCCGATGACGACCAACTATGACGTCGCGGTTCTCACTCACCGCATAGATTTAGCCTATGCGTCGCACCAGTTTGTCGGTCTGATAGAAATGGTCTTGGAACCCAATCATCTGACTATTGAAAACGTCGCGGTTCACCCCGACCATCAAGGCCAAGGCTTTGGCCGCGCCTTGCTTTTGCACGCGGAAGCGGTGTCGCGTGCAAGTAAGAAACCAGAGTTAAGGCTCTATACCAACAGTCTTTTCGTTGCCAATATCTCGCTCTATCTGATGAGCGGATACAAAATCGACCGCCACGAACCCTTTCGCGGCGGCACAATGGTTCATATGAGCAAATCACTCTAGCGGCTTCATCGCTGCCGCCGGAAGAGTGACTGGAATTAGTAGCTCACAACCGGGCAACCGGGTGCACGGGCAAAAGTAATCTCGGCAGGGCGACCATGGCGTACGCCTGTTACTGTCAATACGCGGCTGGAAACATAGACAGAGCGGTGACGAAACCCATAGTCACGGGCAATAGCAGATGCCTGATTGGCGGAGCAACCGCGAACCGGACGAATCACATGAACCGGGCGATCCCAACCATAATCATCCCGATAACGGCCCCAGCCATGTCCATAACCAGGCTCACCAATCGTGATTCCAAATGAAAAATGACCATGATGGTCACGGGCGTTTGCTCCTGCAGTGCCGAAAGCCACGGCGCTAAGTGCAAGTACTGCGGTAAGAAGAGATTTCATGGTGATGACCTTCCTTGAGATTGAGTTTCGTCCAGTATGGGCGAATTGGCACAAGGTTTATGCGCTGCAAACTGAATGGAACCGGAAGGTGTCGTTCATATTGTGTTAATATTTGGCGGTGTTGTGATACGCTAATAATAAGGTTCTATCCACGAAATTCTTGGCCGCCAGCCTTCCCCCTTGCGGGGAAGGTGGCGCCGTGAGGCGACGGATGGGGGTGGTAAGGAAGATGCGGTGTTACCGACTAAGCTGATGATATTGCTGTAGTTCTGCAAGCTGTTTGCTGTAGTCACCACCCCCATCCGTCGGCTCTGCCGACACCTTCCCCGCAAGGGGGAAGGCTAAGAATCGCGCAATTTCAAATTATTTATCCTGCTTTTATCCACACCCC
>JANPBE010000029.1:0-7452 GCA_031430295.1 Phyllobacterium sp. | reverse complement strand
CGTTTCCGACGGGCAAGCGGCGCTACGCGAGACTGAGCGTCCGGACTTTGTTCTTGTGGATTATCACTTGAACAATGAGACCGGGATTAGCGTGATCACGCAATTGCGCGATAAGTTCGGCGCGGATTTGCAAGCCATCTTAGTGACAGCGGATCGCTCGAACGAAGTAAAAAGTTTGGCAGCCGCTATTGATGTGGTCATTTTGAACAAGCCACTGAAGCCTGCCGCGCTTCGCGCGGTTCTGGCCCGTGGGAACATTAAGGATGCCGCTGAATGATGGCACTATTCGCCCGCGCTACTTCTTTCGACACCCATTTTTGAGAGGCTGATAACCGCTTGTGTGCGGCTATCGACGTTCAGCTTTTGCAGCACCGCCGACACATGCGCCTTGATCGTGGCCTCAGACACACCCAGCTCGTAGGCAATTTGCTTATTGAGCAGCCCTTCGCCCAGCATTCCCAAGACGCGCGATTGTTGTGGTGTCAACGTCCTAATTCTTGCAATCAAATCCGCGACTTCCGGATCACTTTCTTTGCCAAGATCAATATTCTCGGGCACGACCACACCGCCATCAAGCACAGTATTTATGGCGCTGCGAATATGCTCGATGCTGGCGCTTTTTTTGACATATCCGGAAGCGCCCAGCTCCAGTGAGCGGCGAATGGTTACAGGATCATCGGAGGCTGAGACGATAACAATTGGCACCGTTGGCTGTAGCGCCCGCAGCGTAACCAATCCAGACAGACCACTGGTACCCGGCATTGTCAAATCGAGCAGCACGAGATCAATATCCGCGGTATCTGCGACAAGTTTTTTGGTGGCCTCGAAATCACCTGCTTCGAAAATTTGAACATTCTCGCCTATGGCTCGCAGAGCTTCTTTTATCGCGCCGCGAAAGAGTGGATGGTCGTCAGCCACTATAAAAATAATACCAGCCGTCATGTGCCCCTCCCAGTGCCTATGTGGCGGGAGAGATAACGCCAATTGCGTAACCACTACAAGGCAATTATCGGTGATTTCCTCATGCTGCAACTATAGTGTTAGCTTGAGTATTAGGACTGCACACGGTAGCGCAGGCGCGATGCAATCTCCGGCAATTTGACTATCAACCAGACCACAGTCCACACATTACCCAAAAATGGCAACGGGAGTATCCATAGTGCGGCGAGCCAGCTGCGCTCAAACAGGGCGATGAAAAGTGCGGATATCGCAAGTCCGAGATATAGATCTGCCATCGTCGTCAGGCCCCACGGGTCGCTCATTAGCCAGCGACCTGCACTCCAAAAATCACCTGTATTCACTGCAAAAAGAATAAGCGCGGCAAGGCCAATGCCCAATGCTGCGTAAACGAGGCGGATCATATTCATGTTTTTTGCGGTGTCCCATCTTCATTCAAATCTTTAACAACGCCCATAAAGCGGCGGAAGAACTTTTCCATAAGTGTCATGGATTTTTCAAACTCTTCATCCGTTGGCAAGGTAGAATTAGATACTGCACCAGACTTATCGGATGCTGCCATTTTGTCTTCCAGTTTTGTCAAGCGTCCATCAAGGCGGGCGATCTCGTCCTCCATCGCCACGCGGTCATCAGCGGCGATGCGGCAGACAAGCTGGTCGGACTGCTGCGTGCAAATTGACATCTCGCCTGTGGTCTTATCCATGCGCACATAACCATCAGCGGTTTTTTCGAGCGTAAAGCGGGCGCTGTCTTCGGCAAAGGCTGTTCCCGACAGCAGCAAGAGCGGCAGTAATGCATACGAAGCGGTTTTCATTGGATGGCTCCTCACAGGCATTCGGTTATGTTTAAACACCATAGTCTGCTAATTTGCCAAAAATGCGACAGGCATTTTGTATTCTCTTATAAATGATGCTAGCGGCAGCCAAGGCAAGACAAGCGGATGCGCAACATGATGATCTATAAAATATTACCCAAAACAGAATGGACAGCCGCTGTTGAGACGGGCGTGTTCAAAGGCTCCGGCATCGACATGGCTGACGGCTACATTCATTTTTCCACAGCCGCGCAGATGGTGGAAACTGCGGCCAAGCACTTTACTGCCCGGCCCAATCTGATGCTCGTGGCCGTTGACGATGCCATACTTGGTGATGCGCTAAAATACGAAGTATCGCGCGGCGGCGCACTGTTTCCGCATCTATTCCGACCGCTTTCCGTATCCGAAGCGACCTGGGCAAAACCCCTGCCATTGGACGCAAACGGCGTGCATATTTTCCCCGAGGATGCGCAATGAGCGGAGTTATTTCCAACCTTTTGCGGCGGGCGCTATTTTGCTTTGATCCCGAACAAGCACACGGATTGGGCATCACCGGCCTCAAGACCGGACTATTGCCGCCCTTCGACGGCGGATACGATGCTCGCTTGAATATGACTGTTGCTGGGCTAAAATTCCCCAATCCGCTCGGCATCGCTGCTGGATTCGATAAAAATGCCGAAGTTCCGGATGCGCTGATGCGTATCGGGCTTGGATTTTCGGAAGTTGGTACTGTGACACCTGCGCCACAAAGCGGTAGTCCCAAGCCGCGTATTTTCCGTCTTGAAGAAGATCAGGCGGTTATAAATCGCCTCGGTTTCAATAATGAAGGCCACGAGGCAGTGCTGGCGCGGCTGAAAGCACGGAGCGCGAAGGCCGGCATTGTTGGCGTTAATATTGGTGCCACCAAGGATAGCGCGGATCGTATTGGCGACTATGTGCTTGGTATTGAACGCTTTTATGACGTTGCTAGCTATTTCACCGTCAACATTTCATCACCCAATACGCCGGGATTGCGTGACCTACAAGCCCGCGCCGGCCTTGCCGAACTTCTATCCAAAGTGATGGCCGCACGGGATAATCTTGCCAAAGCCTCAGGTCACGTCGTTCCGGTATTCCTCAAAATCGCACCCGATTTAGTTGAAGGCGATTTGGATGATGTTGCAGCAGAGGTGCTGGACAAAAAGTTAGAAGGAGTGATTGTTTCCAACACGACGCTATCGCGAACTGGATTGCGCAGCACCAACAAGAGCGAAACTGGCGGCATGTCCGGCGTGCCGCTATTTGAAAAATCCACTATCGTGCTTGCCAAAATGCGCCAACGGCTGGGCAGAGATGTGGCGATTATTGGCGTTGGCGGTGTGAATTCAGCTGCAACAGCCTTACAAAAAATCCAAGCTGGTGCGGATTTAGTACAGCTTTACACGGGCTTTATCTATGGCGGGCCAACGCTGCCGAAGACTATTATCAACGGCTTATCTGCGCATCTCACGAAAACGGGCGTAAAATCAATTTCGGAACTACGCGATACTGAAATGGCTGCATGGGCAGCAAAATCAATTAGTTAGCGTTTGCGTAACGCCAATATGCGCAGCAAGATAAACGCTGGAACCACCACTGCCGCGCCGAGCAAGAGGTAATCACCAAACTCGGCGATGGCCCTGAAGCCCATGTTCCAAATGCGCTCGAAGAAGGATTTAATCATCCGCAGCACATCCAGCGGCATCCAACCGAATGAGCGCATAATAACGCCGACAACAATGGAAATGAGCACCAACTTTATAAACACGCGCAGCGGCGTATCGCCGAGAAAACCATTCACCCGATCAGCCATTGTCATCATCCTTTTGGAAAATTGGAGCGGGTAGCGGGAATCGAACCCGCACGATCAGCTTGGGAAGCTGACAAGCTACCACTACATCATACCCGCAGCGCTGTGTTTCAATCGCTTTTTGGGTGTGGTGTGTCAAGGGACATAAATTGACAACTTATCTAAAGTGACTACATTGCAGTCAAATGCAATCATTGTCGAGGGTTTAGAGATGTCGCGCTCGGTTGATACAATTTCAGTCCGTCTGTCCCCCGAAATAAGAGACGGTGTGGAAAGGCTGGCGAATGTGAGCAAGCGCAGCCGATCATTTATCGTTCAAACCGCCGTTGCCAATTATGTTCGCGACCATAGCGCCTATGTGGAAGAACTTGAGAAAGCGCTTGCCAGTGCAAAAGGTGGCGTTGGACACTCCGGTGAACAGGTCTTTGAATGGATGCGTAGTTGGGGGCAAGAGGGTGAAAAGCCAGCGCCAGCGCCAGATGTTTTCCCAGTAAAGCAATAGGATGCGACTGGTTTTCACGGTGGAAGCACGATTAGATTTATCTGAATTGCGTGGTTATCTTATCAATCAAAGCCCCAATGGGTTAGCAAATGTGACCCAACATATCGAAGGACGCATAAAGGCTGCAATGGCGAACCCAAATATTGGCCGCCCCTCGCCTCTGGTTGGGGTTCGCGAACTTATTGAACCAAAATACGGCTATCTCATTCCCTACGCGCTTTTACAGAACGACTTTTATGTTCTGCGCATCTATCACGGCAGTCGACAACCCTTGGATTATTCGAATTTGGTGCTGCCGTTCACCTAAAATGCTTCGACAGTTTCAGCCCCTGCGCCTGATAGTTCGATTTCAAATCCGCACCATAAAGTGCTGATGGCCGCGCGAGCATACACTCATAGACCAGCCGCCCGACAATCTGCCCGTGCTCCAGAATAAACGGCACTTCGTGGCTGCGCACTTCTAATACGGCGCGGCTGCCGATGCCGCCAGCTCCCGCATTGCCGAAGCCGGGGTCGAAGAAGCCCGCGTAATGCACACGAAATTCGCCGACCAGCGGGTCAAACGGCGTCATTTCGGCGGCATAAAGCGGCGGCACATGCACGGCTTCGCGGGATACGAGGATATAGAATTCATCGGGGTCCAGCACCAGCTCTTGCGCGCCGCGATCATAGATCGGCTCCCAAAAGTCCAGGACATCGTGAGCAGCGCGTTTATCCACGTCCACCACGGCAGTATGATGCTTGCCGCGATAGCCGATGAGACGGTCCGCTTTGCCGATGAGATCAATCGACAAGGCCACGCCGCCGCCAGAAATGTTCGGCTTTTCGTCATTGACCAGCGTATCGGAAACATGAAGCGCGGCGAGCGCGGCTTCATCAATTTGTGCGCGGCCCTTGCGGAACCGTATCTGGCTAAGGCGCGAGCCTTGGCGAACAACGATAGGGAAAGTACGCGGGGAAATTTCTATGTAGAGCGGACCGCTATAGCCTGCCGGAATTTTATCAAACTCTTGAGCGCGATCAGAAATGATGCGGGTGAAAATATCGAGGCGGCCGGTGGAGCTTTTCGGATTGGCTGATGCCGCCATATCTTGCGGCAGATCTAAGCTTTCCAGCAGCGGCACAACGTAGACACAGCCAGTTTCCAGCACGGCGCCGTTGGTCAAATCAAACTCGTGGAGCGTTAATTGTTCCAGCTTATCCATAACGGTCTTGTGCGGGCCGGGCATAAATGAGGCACGAACACGGTAGGCCTTAGCACCAAGGCGAAGATCAAGGCTGGCGGGCTGCACTTGGTCGCTATCCAACGGCCGCTCTGTCACGAGGGATCGCGCGGCGAAAAGTTCGTGGATATGGTGGTCGGCTAAGATGCCAGATTTACGGTCGTTCATAGAGATAACTTAGAGCCACTATCGATTGAGCCAATCAAGCAAATATGACTAGAGTTGGGGATAATGCACAACATTTCTGCTCTATTGCCCAAAATACCGAATTATCAGGGGAAACATTTTATGGCTGATAATTTTTGGTTTGAGCCGGGCAAAAAACATGCATTCTTAAAGAGTGAGTTTCTCACACGATCCGCCGAGGGAGGGGCGCGGGCTTGAATCCGTCCCCTTCCCTCGACTTCGCTAAAACTAACGACCTTGATCCGGTTTGGACCCGCATCTCACCGGTTGTTCTCCAAGCGATGATTCGTTTTAGCTTCTATGAGAATTGACGCAAGGCTTGTATCAAGGTAATGCACAGGCATCAGTGGTGATTTGGCCGGTCGGCTTGCAGCCACTTAAAATAACTCGCTAAAGGGCCGTTTGATAGATGCGTTTTGGCGCGTTGATGGGACCGGCTCTTTGCTTAACTGCGCAGCCGGTATTTTTTTGTCCGGCCTTTATTGGGATGATAGAGATGACTGTAGAAAATAATTGGCGGCCTGCCACGCAGATGGTTCATTCGGGAACCTTGCGCTCCAGCTTTGGCGAAACATCCGAGGCTTTGTATCTGACACAGGGCTTTGTGTACGACAGCGCTGAGGCTGCCGAGGCGCGCTTTAAGGGCGAAGAGCCCGGCTATATTTATTCGCGCTATGCCAACCCGACCATTGAAATGTTTGAAAAGCGCATGTGCGCACTTGAAGGCGCGGAAGATGCCCGCGCCACCACATCTGGCATGGCGGCTGTTGCGATGGCTGTGCTGTGCTCGCTTAAAATGGGCGATCATATTGTAGCTGCGCGGGCGCTATTTGGCTCTTGTCGCTGGGTGATTGAAACGCTTGCGCCGCGTTATGGCATTGAGTTCACGCTTGTAGATGGCCGCGATATTGGCGCCTGGCAGGCTGCCGTGAAGCCTAATACCAAGCTGTTTTTCCTCGAAAGCCCGACCAACCCGACTTTAGAAGTGGTGGATATTGCCGCTGTCGCGCAAATTGCCAATGCAGCCAATTCCGTGCTGGTTGTGGATAATGTATTCTCCACGCCGATGTTCCAAAAGCCGTTGGCGCTTGGCGCACATGTGGTGGTCTATTCGGCGACCAAGCATATTGATGGTCAAGGTCGCTGTCTTGGCGGCATCGTATTGTCATCCAAGGAGTGGATCGACAAGAATTTGCACGAATATCACCGCCATTCCGGTCCCGGTATTTCGCCGTTTAATGCGTGGGTTTTGCTCAAGGGCTTGGAAACGCTGCCACTGCGCGTGAAGAGCATGACTGAAAATGCAGCACAAATTGCTGATGTTTTGGCGGAAAGCAGCGCGGTTTCGCGCGTGATGTATCCTGGCCGCAAGGACCATCCGCAGGCGGATATTATTGCCAAGCAAATGACGGGTGGCTCTTCGCTGATCTGCTTCGATTTGAAGGGCGGCAAGGCCGCGGCATTTGCGTTTGAAAACGCGCTGAAGATCATCAAGATTTCCAACAATCTTGGTGATGCGAAGAGCCTTATCACGCATCCTGCGACGACTACGCACAAGAACCTCAGCGATGAGGCCCGTGCCGAGCTTGGTATTGGCGGCGGCACTGTGCGACTGTCAGTCGGTCTCGAAGACGTTGCGGATTTGCTGGAAGATGTCGCCAATGGTTTGGACGCGGCAGCGAACGCTTAAGTGAACCGCGCCTTTGCGTCAAATATTCTAACCGCGGCCGTGTAAATACATACGGCCGCGAAACCATAGGCCAATGCTGGAAACCATTGCGGCCATAGGCAGGCGGCGACAAATACCGCTAGTGTTTCGGTGGCTTCTGCCAACCCTGTCGTGAAGAAAATAGATTTCTTAAACCTAAAGGGGCTGAAAACGAAATTAGAAAAAGTTTTTCATTGGCAAGACAATATGTTAAAAGAAAAAGAAAAAGTCATA
>JANPBE010000028.1:0-1046 GCA_031430295.1 Phyllobacterium sp. | reverse complement strand
CCTTAATGATAGATAACTGACGACACCTGTAAACAGCGCCAGATATAACGCCAGTCCCGCTGCATCATCGGTGCGGTAGCTGCCCATCTTGGCAAACAGCAAAGCCGGCAAGGTCAATATTTGGTCGCTGCCAAACAACGTCACCACGCCAAGGTCGCCTAGCGAAAGCGCAAACGCGAAGAGCAACGCGCTAATCATCGCGCGGCGCATCACCGGCACATCAACAATCCAAAACCGGTTCCAGCCAAAGAGACCAAGCGATGCCGACAGCCGGTCATGAGCATCATAATTCTTCGTAACAGCCGGTTTCAAAATCTGTATCACAAAGGGCAAAGCCATAATCATATTTGCCAAAACAATGAGCAGCGGAATAGACGAAAACCCGAGGCCGGACTTGCTCAAGAGAATGAACCAGCCGACGCCTAATATAAGCGAGGGGATGCCCAGCGCTATCGCCGACACCGAATTGAAAAGTGCTGCCACGCCATTTTTCTCCATCCGCACAAATGCGTAATGAGCGGACAAAATGGCGAGCGTCAAACCCACCGCAAGCACAGCCGCGACAATTCCAATTGTCGAACTTGTGACAAGGGCGCGCCAAAAATCTGGCTGACTGAAAAGTCTGATGTGGTCCGCCATAAGGCCCGCATAGGCCATCGCGCCAAGCGGGGCGGCAACAAAGACAGTGCCAAATACCAGCCAAATCGAGCCCAGCACCGCTTCGTCAACTCCAGGCCGATGATACAGTCGCGGCGCATCGTTTCCGTGCGCTTTCCGTATCGTGTCTGGGCGTTTGCCGACCGCCATTCGGGCGATCACCGTGAGCATGGCAAGCTGCACCAGCGTGAGAATGGCAGCCCTGCCCATGTCAAAGTCAAACGACAAAGATTGGTAAATCGCCACCTGCAAAGTGGTCGTTCCGGGGTTGCCTCCCAGCACTAAAATAATCGTGTAGGAAGCGGCACAAAGAAAGAATATCAGGCTGGCAATCCCCGGCAAAACATCAACAATTGCCGGAAACAAGATATAGCGCATCCGCTCAAGAT
>JANPBE010000027.1:0-16064 GCA_031430295.1 Phyllobacterium sp. | reverse complement strand
GGGAGCTTCAACCCGCCCGCCCCCGACCTGCCCTTGCAACCCCGACCAGCCGGCCAGCCCGGGGGGCTGATCATTCAACCATACAACTGCTGAAGCGACATTTCTACTTTGCACAACAACGGACGTTTTAACTTGGCCGCTACAAGCATTACACTGGGGGTGCGACAACACCTTTTCTGAAGGCAAAGCAGCCATAAAACCGGCGCTCGCCGGTTTGGATGACGCAATACGCCTTCTTGGCGCGCTCATAAAAAGCATAGCGCTCGACTGATATCATCGGCCAAGATTTGCCCTCAGCGGCGTCAATAACCTTTTGCACTTCTTGCTGGACCGGCGGGATTTCATTTGGAGAGCCAACAATTTCCATCCGCGCCGCTGCATCGTCGACAAAGCTATCTAATGGATAAACCGACAAGATCGCAGCGATCGCTTTGGCGGCAGACACGTTGTCGATGCGCAGTAACTTACCGGATTGAGTTAACCTTGCCACTGAATCAGCAGGGAAATTTGTATCGGCAATGATGAGATCATCACCATGGCCCATGGCCCGCAATGCTTGCAAAACATCGCTGTTCAGCATCGGGTTAATTCCTTTAAGCATATTTTTCTCCCGTTTTTTTACGCTATCTATAGCCGCTTTCCGGTCTGCGCATCAAACAAATGAACATATTCACTTCGTGTTTTCAAAGTTAGGTCTTCGCCCGGTTTGAAAGCATAGCGCTCTCTGAAAAGCGAAACGATTTCAGTATCGCCCGAGCGCAAGAACACCATGGTTTCTGAGCCCGTTGGTTCAACAACTGAGATGCGGGCGGTGAAGCCGTTTTCCGATAGCTCCAGATGTTCTGGGCGAACGCCATACAGCACTTGCTGTCCGTCGGACACCCTCAGCGACTGGTCAAACGGCATTTTCATCGCGCCAATTTCCACATGAGGGTTTGCACCAAGACGCACGGTGCCTTTTAGAATATTCATTGATGGCGAGCCGATAAATCCGGCAACAAATACGTTGGCCGGATTATCGAACAGTTCCAGCGGGGCGCCCATTTGCTCTATGTTGCCCCCCTGCATGACCACGATTTTGTCAGCCATGGTCATGGCTTCTACTTGATCGTGGGTGACATAGATCGTGGTGGTTTTTAGCCGCTGATGCAGCTCCTTGATTTCCGTGCGCATTTGCACGCGCAGCTTCGCGTCAAGATTTGAGAGCGGCTCATCAAACAGAAACACCTGCGGGTCACGCACAATCGCACGGCCCATGGCAACGCGCTGGCGTTGGCCACCTGAAAGTTGGCGCGGATAGCGATCCAAAAGACTGGTAAGTCCCAGTATTTCGGCCGCGCGATCAACGCGCTTTTGCATGGTTGCGGCGTCAACTTTACGAAGTTTCAAGGAGAAGGCCATGTTCTGTGTCACGGTCTTGTGTGGATAAAGCGCATATGACTGAAACACCATGGCGATGTCGCGTTTTGCAGGTGGCAAATTATTGACGACGCGCTCGCCAATCGAAATTGTACCCTGCGTCACGGGCTCCAATCCCGCCACCATACGCAATAGTGTGGATTTGCCGCAACCGGACGGGCCGACGAGCACCACGAACTCGCCGTCTGCGATTTCAATGTTTACATCACCCAAGACCCGGACCGCCCCGAATGACTTGCCGACACCTCGAATTGATACCTGTGCCATATTTCCCCCGACTTTTTTAGTCCGCCATTGGCGTGACGCTAACTATTGCAAACCGCACTGTCCAGTATCGACTATTCGTTGCGCGAACAAACCAAAAAATAGACCTCAACCATGAATTTTGCTCATTATCCACAAAATACATCACTATCGTAGGAATTTTAGTGAAGTTATAATTTTTAGGAGACTAAGTTCCGCTTGCTTGTAAATAAAAATATCAGGATATTGGCACCTTTATCTCGATGCATGGCCATGAGCATTATAAATGCGTAATAAGTCAAATTTTGTGGCAGAAATTGCGAATTTACGTCAGGGCATCATCCGTAGTACGAATATTGCACCAATCATTCAAGCGTCCGTCATCCATCGAAGTTCCCTCCAAAACGTGAAAAATCAATCACAATGTTCTGCCTAACAATAATATTTTTCGAATGGTCAATTTATACGAAAAATTTCTATTGCGTAAAGTTTGCAACAGTGATGTGATGTTGGAAGCTGGAGAGCGGAGGCCTTCGGCAGGATGCGGCTTTGTCCGCGCTTTGGGAGGATTTACGGATGAAACAAGGTATTTATGAGCTTGCCTCAAGCGTCACCGCGACGCGGCGTGGGCTACTAAAGGGCGCTGCCAGTTTGGCCGCCTTAGCGGGGACTTCAGGCGCGACAATTGGTGTGCTGACAAAATCCGCAGCGGCTGAAGACAATGTGCGTCAACAAATTTTGGCGATTCCGGGTGTCGGCAAAGGCTCGCCAACTGATGCTGATTGGCAAAAAGTGGGCGAGCTATGCTTGGCTGCAACAAAAGCCAGCGTCAAAGAGGGCGAATTTGCTGGTGTTGAACTGACATTTATGGGCCTCAACAACCAAAACCTGCACAATCTTTTGTTCCGTGGCTTTTTGAAGCCATGGGAAGCCTACACGGGCGCGAAAATTAATTGGATTGACTTGGCACAGGCTGACTATAACGCCCGCTTACAGCAATCCATTGCTACCGGCACGGTTGATTTCGACATCATCGAAATGGGTGCGCCATTTGAGGGTGATGTTTGCGGCAAAGGCCTTGCCTCCGTTATGCCGGATTGGGTTAAGGCTCAAATCGACATGGACGATTATGTTGGCTATCTCAAAGCGCCTGTCGGCACGTGGGACGGCAAGACTTACCGCATTTCCATCGATGGTGACTGCCATAACTTTAACTATCGTACTGACTACTTCGCTGACGCCGATCTTGCAAAGGCTTGGAAAGATGCTGGCAACACAACCGATTGGGCAGTGCCAACAACGTGGCAGCAAGTTCAGACAGCATCCAAATTCTTGGCTGGCAAGAAAGTCGCCGGACAAGATGCCTATGGCTACCTTGACCCGTTGAAAGGCTGGGGCGGGTTTGGCTTCTACTTCCTCGCCAGCCGCGCCACAGCTGCGGTCAAGCATCCGGAAGATAAGGCCTGGCTGTTTGACGCTGATACTATGAAGCCTCGCATCAACAATCCAGGCTGGGTTCGCACCATTCAGGACGTGCTGGATCTTATCCCGTCCGAGCCAAAAGATCAGCTGAACGCTGACCCCGGTACAACTGGCTTCCAGCAATTTCTGGCGGGCACCGGCTCCATGCTTGCATGGTGGGGCGATATCGGCTCCAGCGCTAAAACCAGCGACTCTTCTGTAGTGGGAGATACCATCGGCTTCTCGATTTTACCGGGTTCTGATGATGTTTATAACTCCAAAACAGGTGCTTGGGATAAGCTCGCATCGGGTCCAAACTTCGCGCCCAACATGGCCTATATCGGCTGGGGTGTTTATGTGATGGCCCGCGTGGATGCGGATGAGAAGAAAAAGAAGGCTGCATGGTCTGCCGCTGCCCATCTTGGCGGCAAGGATATCTCGCTATGGTGTGCTGCTTATCCGTCTGGCTTCCAACCTTATCGTCAGAGCCATTTCAAAACTGAGGAATGGGTTGCAGCGGGCTATGATGAAACCTTCATCAAGGACTATCTTGGCTCTGAAGCGGATAGCTACAACCATCCAAATGCCGCAATCGAACCACGCATTCCCGGCATTTTCCAATATTATTCTGTGGCTGAAGACGAACTGGCAAAAATATATGCCGGTAAGGCCACTGCACAGGAAGGTGCGGACGCTATCGCAGCGGCATGGGATAAGATTACGGACCAGATTGGCCGTGACAAGCAAATCGCGCTCTACAAAGCCTCGCTCGGTATGTAACACTGTTTATGATTGTTTCCGGGGGCGCAGGCTCCCGGAAACTCAGTCTGCCTAGAACCAATCTATATAAAAACTTGCCAGCCACAGGAAACAGCGCGTGTCCAACCCAGCTTCACAATTGGATATGTATGAAGGAGTAACGCCCCGGCAAAAGCAGCGCGGCAAGTGGGTCATGGGCCTTGCAACGCTCAGCCTTATCGCAGTGTTCATTTTCGAAAGCCTCTATAAGCTCGAGCTGACCAGCGTGGGTTCAGAGAACTGGCGCATCTTGGCTTATGCTTACGTGGCGTGGGGCGTCGCCATTGGCGTTGGCCAAGTCATGACGCGCGGCGAAGATGGGTATAAATCTTTGTTCATTTTGCCAGCCGTTTTGTTCACTGTCGCACTTGTGATTTTCCCGACTCTGTTTGGCTTTTATATCGCTGTCACAGACTGGAACCTCTCAGCGTTCGAAGGGCGTAAATTCAACGGGCTTGCGAATTTCTGGCAGATGATTGCCGATCCGTATTATTGGAACGCGCTGCTGAATATGCTGTATTATGTGCTGGCGATCTTCATTGAATACATAATTGCCTTCTCATTGGCTCTGCTGCTCAATGCACAAATTCGTGCCCGCAAATTCTTCCGTGTGGTGTTTTTGTTGCCACTCATGCTCTCGCCCGTCGCTGTGTCGTGGATGGTGGGAAAGTCCATGATGGAATATCGCTTTGGCCCGCTCGCCCGCCTCGCCCGCTATTTGGGTTGGGAAGATCCGGCGTTTTTCTCAACACCGTGGCTCGCCAAAATATCCATTATGATTATGGATGCGTGGACGTTTATCCCATTTCTCATGATAATGCTGCTGGCGGGCCTGCAAGCCATGTCGCGCGAAATATTGGAGGCGGCAAAGGTTGATGGGGCAACGCCATGGCAGGGATTTTGGCAAATCACCTTCCCGCTGATGCTCCCGGTTTCGGTTACCGCGGTCATCTTACGCATAATCTTCAAGCTAAAACTGGCGGACATCATCATCACGGTGACATCCGGTGGCCCCGGCGGCGCGACGGATTCAGTCACCAGCTTTATCTATCGCGAATACCGCGACCGCTCCAATGTCGGCTATGGCACGATGCTGGCGATGGTCTATCTCATCATTATCATTCTCTTCGTCACGGGGCTGCTCAAGTTCGCAAACCGTTTCGTGCGCAACGTTACTTGAATGTGGAAATAGCCCATGAGCGTGATGACAACCGAGCAGGCAACCAGCGAGATCACCTCGCCTGTGGCCTTTTATGCTAGCCGGATATTCATCTATGGCGCACTGATTATTTGGGCCATCATCTGCCTGTTCCCCATCTATTGGACCATCACAACTTCAATGAAAACCGCCGTTGACGTGACGCAGGGCCACCTCATTCCGTTTGTCGATTTCAAGCCGGATTGGAAGGGCTGGCGCTCGCTTGGGCTTTCGCCGGATAGTTTGTTTGAAACCTCGACGGTGCGCGAAGAGTTCATGAAGCGCTTTATGAATTCGGTGATTTGTTCGGTTGGCGCCTCGCTGCTTGCCATCGTGATTGGCAGTCTCGCTGCTTATGGCCTGACTCGCTTTCGCTATAAATTTTTGTGGATGCGCAATGAGGACATATCCTTCTTTTTCCTCTCGCAGCTCATCCTGCCGCCGGTAGTTTTGGCGCTGCCCTTCTTGGTGCTCTACAAAGAGCTCAACCTACTCGATACCCGCATTGGACTCATCCTGCTGTACACCTTGATGGTGCTCCCAATTGTGATTTGGATTATGCGGGACCAGTTCAATTCCATTCCGGTTGAGCTTGAGGAGGCGGCGTTGGTAGATGGGCTTTCCATCTGGGGTGCGTTCTTCCAAATCGTGCTGCCGATTGCCCTGCCCGGCATGGTCGCGGCCTTCATCTTGGCGCTGGTGCTATGCTGGAACGAATACTTTTTCGCGGCGCTTTTGACATCGGCGGATGCTAAAACCATGCCAGTCATGGTCGCCAGTCAAACAGGTTCGCAAGGCATTAACTGGTGGTCGATGGCAGCGCTGGCAACCGCGGCGATTGCGCCACTTGCCATCATGGGCATTACGTTGGAGCGCTATCTCATCAAGGGCATGACGGCCGGCGCGGTGAAATAATCATTCCATATTGGTGTGGCGCGCCCGCATTGCTTCCGGCGTCGCCTTCACCAATAACTTGATTTTTTCGACCATCACTTCAAACAAAAC
Source organism: Phyllobacterium sp. (assembly GCA_031430295.1). Taxonomy (GTDB): domain Bacteria; phylum Pseudomonadota; class Alphaproteobacteria; order Rhizobiales; family Rhizobiaceae; genus JANMEX01. The sequence goes on along the minus strand of JANPBE010000027.1, from coordinate 9,940 downwards.
AAAAAGTGCGCCCTCATAAACCGAGCCCATTGGCAAAATTGATTTTTGCCCCGCCCCGCTATCGGACGCCATTGTTTGCGCGGGGACTAGCAAAACGGTGTCCGCCCGTTTTGCAGCTGTCGCTAGCGCTTGCGCCGTCAACACAATATTGTGCCCGCCAGCTTTGGAGGATTGCTCCATCAATGCCAAGACGGTTGATAATTCGCCCGGACCGGATGATACCAAAAACACATCGCCTCTACCGATAGGCGGGCACGTCATATCGCCCACAACGCTGACATTGAGCCCCAGATGAAACAGTCGCATGGCGAACCCGCGCACCTGCAATGCCTCTCGTCCACAGCCGTAAGTCACGATGGTTTTTGCTGCGGCGAGGCGTTCGCAAACAGCGTCGATTTCACCCGTATCAATTGCACCAAGCGGCCTGCCAATTTCGTCCAAAATATTGCTAAAAAGATTATCCACGATGTGCATCCATTATCTGGCTAACTCAGTTAAAATTCGAAGTTCTTATTCAACAGAATGCTGGACAAACAGTCAATTTGTGATGTGATACGCTGTGTCATTTTTGAGGAGTATGGTGGATGAAAATTCGAAAATTTGATCGACTTGGAAAAGCCAGCATTCCGTTTACCGAACTTGGATTTGGCACAGCTCCCCTTGGTAATCTCTATCGGGCAATATCTGACGAGGATGCCCACAATGTGCTCGAAGCAGCGTGGCAAACCGGAGTTCGCTACTATGACACAGCGCCGCTTTATGGGCTTGGCCTTTCGGAAACTCGGCTCAACCGTTTCTTGAGAACGAAGAAGCGCGGCGATTATGTTCTCACAACGAAGGCTGGCCGTCGATTACAAGTCTGTGAACCTGAACAGCGCACGGGCATTGGCAAGTTTTACGATGTTCCCAATCGGCGTGAAGTTTTTGACTATTCTTATGATGGCGTCATGCGCTCTCTGGAAGCTTCACTGGAGCGCCTTGGCGTTGATTATGTGGACATCTTGCTGGTGCATGATTTGTGCATTTTCACCCATGGCACAAAACAAGCCTCCGATGCGCGGATCGAAGAATTTATGCGCTCCGGTTATTACGCCATGCTTTCACTGCGCGATCAGGGCGTGATCAAGGCGTTTGGCGGTGGTATTAATGAGTGGGAAGTGTGTGAGACCTTAGCCAATCGAGGTGACTTTGATTTATTCCTGCTAGCGGGTCGATATACATTGCTGGAGCAAGAGGCGCTGCAATCTTTTCTGCCTCTCTGCGAAAAGCGCGGCATTGGGATCATCCTTGGCGGACCGTATAATTCCGGCATTCTGGCGACTGGCCCGAAGGCCGATTCAACTTTTAATTATTCCACCGCGCCTGAAGACGTCATAGATAAAGTTACCCGTATTCAAGGGGTATGCGCACGTCATAATGTCCCGATGATTGAGGCGGCGCTACAGTTTCCGCTATTTCATCCTTCGGTGGTTTCGGTGATCCCTGGTGGCCAAAGCGTGTCTGAAGTCACCAACAATCGTAGTTATCTAGATGCGATTATACCCAAAGCGCTCTGGGTGGATTTGAAAGCGGAGGGGTTGATGCGCCTTGATGCGCCTACACCGTAAGAAATTTAGATAACGCCCATCCGCAAAATGAAGCACCCATAAGGCCCTGTGTCGGTGGTTTGCACGACGGCAAAGCATTTACGCGCAGCTTCATAGAATGCAAATCGTTCCAGAGGCTTGATTTTTACCGGCTTTCCATTTGCATGGTCTGCCGCCGTTTGCATGGCATAATGCGCGGCTACCATTTCCTCGGGAGCGCCAACCACTTCCATACGGAATATTGGTTCATCGACAAAGCTATCCAGCGGAAAGTGGTGCAACAAAGCCTTAGAAAGCGTGGGCAAGTCAGCACCAAATATTGGCACAACTCGACCATGCACTGTGTGCTTGGCGATTGAAGCAGCAGGATGATTGCGGTCGCAAATAAGCAGGTCGTCGCCGTGCCCCATGGATTTAAGCACATACAACAGTTCAGGGCTCAACAGCGGATCAATGTGACGCAGCATGATGTAGTCATCCCCCCAGAAAACAATACGAGTTCAATTATTTTACTTTACAAATAAAATGGTTTTAGTAAAGTAAAAGAAATTCCTCGATTGAAATAAATGGTGCCGTGCTTATGTCTGACACACTTTTCGCCACTCGTCTCAATTCGTTCAAAGTGAACGAGGCGCAGTACTGGCCGGGTAAGAATGGCAAGGTGACGACGCTTGATGTGTTGGAACGCGCTTCTACAGTTTCTAAACTAAACGCCGTTGACCTCAACTTTCCTGACCATTTGAGTGGACATAGCGAAGCTGAAATTGTTGAAAAACTGACCAACCTTGGCATTCGTCTGAATGGCTATGCGATGCGCTATTATAGCCTACCGGCGTTCAAATTGGGAGCCTTTACAAACCCCGATAAAGCCGTACGGCAGGCAGCAATTGACCTCACCAAAAAAGGCATTGATTCACTGGCCAAAGCCGGTGGTTCGCTGATGACTTTGTGGATGGGGCAAGACGGTTTTGATTATTCATTTCAAGCCGATTATGCCCGTCTCTGGGACGATACAATTGGCGCAGTTCAGGAGGTGGCGGACCATAATCCTAGCGTGGATATCAGCATTGAATATAAGCCAAATGAGCCGCGCTCGTTCAGCTTGATGCCAGATGTGGCGACCACTCTATTGGCCTTGAAAGACGTAAATCGTCCCAACACTGGCGTGACTTTGGATTTCGCACATGTGCTCTACGCGGATGAAATGCCGGCCTATGCGGCGATGTTAATTCATCGCCATTCGCGTATTTTGGGGGTTCACCTCAACGATGGATACGGCAAGCGCGATGATGGATTGATGGTAGGTTCGGTGCATCCGATCCAAACCATCGAGCTGCTTCATGTGTTGGATAAAATTGGATATCGCGGCGCGATTTACTTTGACACGTTCCCCGATATTACCGGCCTCGACCCTGTGGCTGAATGCACCACCAATATCTCAACAGTCGAGGCCATGCGTAGAGTGGTTGACCGATTGAAAGGTAATGAAATTCTGGCATCAGCTATCCAAAGACAGGATGCTGTAACCAGTCAAGCAATTGTGCAGGCGGCTCTCTTCGGATCGTAAAGACCAAGACCAAGCCTATACGATACATAAACATCAATGGGAGAGATACAAATGAAACATGGATTTCTGAAGACACTAGTGCTGGGCGCTTTTCTGGCTACCAGCGTAAGCTTTGCGGCCTACGCCGCAGATTTGGCCCCGCTTAACTCCGACTCCGAGCCGGATCGTATGGATTGGTCACAACTTGAGGCCAAGTTTGGCCCGTTACCAAAGATCGAAGCCGGGATGCAAGTCGGCGCCGTTGCCAAGGCGCTCACCAATGAATATTGGCGCAGCCTAGGTGAAGGTTACACCAAGTTCGGCGAAAGCGTCGGCGTAAAGGTTGATCTGCAAGCTGGTCAAGGCGAGGCAGATCAGCTCGGCCAGTTGGCTATTGCTGAAACCATGCTTTCAAAGGGCTATAAGATACTTCTCGTTTCACCTCAAACCGATGCCAACTTGCAGCCTGCTGTTGAAGCCGCTGAAAAGGCCGGCGTTCCGGTCATCAACGTGAATGATGCGGTTATTCCAGGAGCGAAAAACTACATTGGCAACGTGCAGAAAGATAATGGCGTGCGCGCCGCCAAATGGTTTATTGCTAACCGTCCAAACGGCGGAAAATTGGCTGTGATCGAAGGTATGGCTGGCGTTTATGCTGCTGTGCAGCGCACGGCTGGCTTCAAGGAAACCATCGCAGCCGATGGCAAAAACTTCACCGTTGTTGCCAGCGTTCCCGGTGATTGGGATCGTCAAAAGTCCTATGATGCCGCAACCAACATTATGCAAAAAGATCCTGACGTCGTCGGCTTCTACTGCAACAATGATGGCATGGCACTAGGTGTTGTTGAGGCTGTCAAGGCCGCTGGCAAGCTGAAGGACATCGCTGTTATCGGTACTGATGGTATTAGCGACGCTTACAAGTCAATCAAGGACGGCGAGTTGACAGCCACTGTTGACTCCTTCCCGGTTCTCACCGGCGAAGTGGCTCTTGAAGTGGCTTTGCGCTTGCAAGCTGGCCAGAAACTCCCGCGCGTTGTGGCCACTCCGCAGGCCTTAGTGACCAAGGACAATATGGACCGCTACACCGGCGATGAAGCAGCTGTTCGCAAGAACCTGATCGAAGACGCGGCTAAGTAAGCGCCTGCCAAAATAAAATTTCCGCCGGTCGTGAAAATAGGGATCGGCGGATGTTTTCACACAGTGCATGCCCCGTCAGTCCTTTTTAAATTAGGTGGAAAATCGTGCCCGCAGATCGTCAAATCGCGATAGCCGTGAATGGCCTTGTCAAAAACTTTCCGGGTGTGAAGGCTTTGAATGATGTCGGTTTTGTCGTGCGTGCCGGTGAGGTTCACGCGCTGCTTGGCGAGAATGGCGCTGGAAAATCCACCCTGTTGAAAATTTTATCCGGCGTTTATCGCGCCGATGCTGGCACGATTGAAATAGACGGCAAGCCAGTCGAGCTCACGTCACCAAAGGCAGCGCGGCTTGCAGGGATTGCAATGATCCATCAAGAATTACAGCAGGTTCCGGAATTGGATGTCGCGCAAAACATGTTTCTTGGCGCACCTATAACCAACGCTGGCGTGTTCACCAACAAGACGAGAATGCGCGAAATGGCACGTGCCGTGCTGGCGCACCTTGATCCGTCTATTGATGTCACTGCCAAAATCAAGACCTTGCGTGTCGCGCAGCGGCAGATTGTTGAAATTGCAAAGGCGCTGCTTTCTGATGCTAAAGTTATTGCCATGGATGAGCCGACGTCCAGCCTCACCCCGCGCGAATTTGAAAGTCTGGCGTTGATTATTGAAGGTCTAGCCGCGCGCGGCGTCGCCGTCATTTACGTTTCTCACAAGCTGGAAGAAGTGTTCCGCATTGCATCTATCGCGACAGTTTTGCGCGATGGTCGCAAAGTTGGCATTGCCGATATTAAATCTACAACGGAGCCGCAACTGGTGGCGATGATGGTTGGCCGCGATTTAGAAAGCCACCCGCACCAAAGCCATATTCAACACGATGCGATAGCGCTTGAAGTACGCGGGCTATCGCGTGGAACGGCTGTGAAGAACGTCAGCTTCCAGCTTCGCAAAGGCGAAGTGCTGGGCATTGCGGGGCTGGTTGGCGCCGGGCGCACTGAGCTTGTCCGGCTTATTGCCGGTGTTGATAAGGCGACATCGGGTGAAATACGTGTTCACGGCGCGGTGATGAATTTTGCGAACCCGCGCGAAGCGATTGCCAAAGGCATTGCTCTTTTACCTGAGGAACGCAAGAAGGATGGCATTATTCCACTGCGTTCAGTGGTTTCAAATATTGCCCTGCCCCGTTTTAGTTTCCTTACGCGCCTAGGCCTTGTCAAAACAAAAGAGCTTCGTGTCACTGTCGATCAGCTTAGCAAAAGCGTTAGTTTGCGCCCGCACGATATTGATCGCCAGATCCGTCTGTTCAGCGGGGGAAATCAGCAGAAGGCCATCATTTGCCGCTGGCTGATGGCAAAATCTGAAATTTTGATATTCGACGAACCAACGCGCGGCATCGATGTGGGTGCAAAAAGCGAAATCTATCGCCTCATTGATAGGCTTGCCGAAGGCGGCTGCGCCATCATTGTCGTCTCCTCCGAGCTGCCGGAAATTATCCGCCTTGCCGATAATGTTTTGGTGATGCGGCGCGGCGCGGCTGAAGCCATCCTTCCCCGCAGCGAAATCTCTGAACAAACAATATTGAACTACGCCGTATCCGGACAGCCCGCGAGTAATCGCGCTGCCTGATAAATCGACCCGAAAACGAAGGCTAAAATAACTATGACCGAAGCAAAGAAAAACACACTGCCAGTACTCCGTTTTGGCATTCGCGATTTAGGCACTCTGCTCGGCCTCGTTATTATTTGCGTGGTCTTTGCGAGCCTGACCGACGTGTTTATGACTGAGCGCAATCTCATCAACATTCTGCAGCAATCCAGCATCAATGCCTGCGTTGCCATCGGTATGACGCTGGTGATAATCTCCGGCGGAATTGATTTATCGGTCGGGCCAGTGGCTGCACTCGCGGCGGTGCTTTCCGCCACAATGTTGGTCGCTGGTTATCCGATCCTCATTTGCATTGGCGCAGCGTTGGCAATCGGTATGTTGTGCGGTTTAGTCAATGGCTCTCTCATCGCCTATTTTGGCCTGCAACCCTTTATCGTGACGCTGGGAACACTTAGCATGTTCCGCGCGTTTGCGTTGATTTATACCGGCGGCAGTCCAGTGCTCAGTGTTCCTAATGAATTCCGCACGTTGTTCTCGTCGGAAATTTGGATATTCCCAGTGCCCGTGATTGTCGTTGCGATCCTCGGCATCATCGCATCCGTACTTTTGGCCAAGACTCCCATCGGCGAATATATTCTCGCCGTTGGCGGCAATGAAGAGGCTGCCCGCATCAGCGGCGTGCCAATCGCCCGCACCAAAATCACTGCTTATGTGATCTCCGGCCTGCTTGCAGCGCTGGCGGCTGTCATTCTTGTGGCAAGGCTTGGCGCGGCGGAACCAACACTGGGCAACCTTTGGGAGTTGGAAGCCATCGCAGCCTCCGCCATCGGCGGGGCATCACTTATGGGCGGCAAGGGCTCTATCACCGGAACAATATTAGGTGCCATCGTTTTGGGAGCAATGCGCAACGGCTTGACGCTGCTCAACGTGCAGGCCTTTTACCAATTGCTTGCTACCGGTGTTATCATTATCCTCGCCATGCTAGTTGACCGCATGACCCGAGGAAAAGAATAAACGTGAAAATTGACCCGAGAGCCATTGGCCCCCGCATACGCATGATGATGCGCGAAATGAGCCCGTCGGAAGCGCGGATTACTGAAATTCTTTTGGCCAGTGCCGTTGAAGATAGTATGCCGCTAAAGCAGGTCGCGGAAGAGGCTGGCGTTTCCGAAGCCATGGTGGTGAAAACCGCCAAACGGCTCGGGTTCCCCGGCTACCGCGAACTCCGCACTGCGCTTCAAGCGTACAAATCACAGTCCACGGTCGAGCTTCACGAAGAAGTAACGCCGCAGGATAGCGTGGAGTCAATAGTGCAAAAAGTATTCCGCACATCCATCCAAGCGCTCGAAGAGACGCTGGCTATCTTGGATATGACAGCGTTTGCCCGTGCTGTTGATGTTGTTCACAACGCTAAGCAGTTGGACTTTTACGGCCTTGGCGGGTCGGCGCAAATTGCCCGTGATGTTGCCCATAAATTTTTGCGCATAGGCGTGCGCACCTCGGTGTTTGACGATACCCATATGATGGCGATGTCAGCAGCGCTTTTGGGCGCGGATGATGTCGTAATCGCGTTTTCACACTCGGGCCAAACCTCAGCGGTCTTGGACGCGGTGCGCATTGCACGTGAAAACAAGGCAACCATCATTGCGGTCAGCAATTATGAGTCCTCCTCACTCACAGAACTCAGCGATATTGTTTTGTGCTCGACGGCGCAAGGATCGTTTCTCACCAGCGAAAATGCCGCCGGACGCATCGCGCAGCTTAATATTATGGATGCGCTTTTCATTGCTGTTGCGCAAAAGGGCTATGATCAAGCCACATTAAATCTTGCCAAAACCATGGCAGCGGTTGAGGCTAAACGCGGGAATTAGACCTATGACCAAGCCGGAATTTGATGTCATCGTTTGCGGAAGCTTGCATCTCGACATAATGGTCGATGCACCTCATTTGCCGCAGCTTGATGAAACAATTCCGGGAACAAAATGGGGCATGGTGTGCGGTGGTAAAGGTGGCAATCAAGCCGTAATGGCCGCTCGGCTCGGCTCTAAAACGGCGATGATTGGCCGTATCGGTGATGATGATTTCGGTAGTAAACTTCACGCAAACCTCGAAAAATGGGGCGTACATACGCAGGCTGTGTCCACCGATCACAGCGCCGGTTCTGGTATGAGCGTTGCGGTGCTGGATGCTAATGGCGACTATGGAGCTGTTATTGTATCTGGCGCAAATTTGATGTTGGAGCCGGAGAAATGTGCGGCTGACTGGACCGCTATTGGTGGCGCCGGAATAGTGATTTTGCAAAATGAAATACCAGAAAACGTAAACATATGCGTTGCGCGTCAGGCAAAACTTTCTGGAGCTATGACAATTTTGAATGCTGCCCCGGTGCGCGCGAATTCGGATGAGTTACTCAGTCTGATAGACGTATTGGTGGTCAATCGTGTCGAGGCGCAAATGCTTGCTGGTGTTGCGGTTAGCGATGCTGCAAGTGCCATCGCTGCCCTAGACTATATTGAGAACAACTGCGCTGCGATCATTGTGACATTGGGTGGTGAAGGATTGGTTGTCTGGCAGCGCGGGAATGCGCCGATTGTTATCGCACCGCAAAAAGTGAAAGTTGTCTCAACACACGGCGCGGGCGATTGCTTTATCGGCGCGCTTGCCTCGCACTTGGCATTGGGAAATAATTTAGAAGCGGCAGCCCATTTTGCTAATCGTACTGCGGCTCACTACGTCAGTTTGAGCCTTGATGCGCGGGATCAGCCCTTCGAATTTGCGTAATTGCCAGCGTGCAATTCGCTTGTCTATTCAAGGACCAAAATTGCCCGAAAATCATTGACATTCGTGCCTGTTGGGCCGGGGATGAATAAGTCACCACTGGCGCTGAACCCGGTCCAAGCGTCATGACTTCGCAGCAGAATTTTGGGATCTTGCCCTGCATAGCGCATCCGCGCCGTCATTTCACCATCGCAAAAAGCACCGGCATTATTTTCTGAGCCATCTATGCCGTCCGTATCGGCAGCGAGCCCATGGATGCTGTCCACACCTTCAATGCCTAATGCGAACGATAGCAAAAACTCAGAGTTGCGCCCGCCTTTGCCATAGTCTTTGCCGGTGATACTAACTGTCGTCTCGCCTCCGGAAAGGATGACGCACGGCATGGCAAAGGGTCGGTTACGGGTGCGCACTTCGCGGGCGAGCGCGGCGTGAACTTGCCCCACTTCGCGGGCTTCGCCTTCAAACGAGTCAGAGAGGATGTGCGCAGTGACGCCCTGCCGTTGCGCTTCACGAGCCGCGGCTTCAAGCGATACATTGGCTGACGCGATAATGTGGACCTCATTGTGGGCAAAGGCCGCATCGGACGGTTCCGGTGCAATGGCCTGCGGCGAATTGAGATGCTTCATCACCGCGTTCGGCAAATCCATCTTAAAAAGCTGGATGATTTCTAGTGCATCTTGAGGCGTTGAATCATCGGGAATGGTCGGACCGGAGGCGACAAAGGCGGGGTTATCACCCGGAATATCCGAGATGATAAAGGTCACAACTTTCGCCGGACAAGCTGCCAGCGCCAAGCGACCACCCTTGATTTGTGAGACATGTTTGCGCACCACATTCATAGCTGAAATTGGCGCGCCTGAGCTGAGCAAAGCGCGGTTTACGGCGATCTCATCGTCAAGCGTTAGCCCCTCTGGCGGGCACGGTAGCAGCGACGAACCGCCACCGGAAATTAGTGCAATCACCAGATCATCCGCCGTCAATCCTTGCACCGCATCCAACAACGCCCGTGCCCCAAGGACGCCATGCTGATCTGGAACCGGATGGGCAGCTTGCAAAACGTTGATGTTTTGCGTCTGCTCAATAGGCCCATGACGAGCGACAACCACGCCTGACAGCGGGCCATCCCAAACAGCTTCCAGTGCCGCCGCCATTTGACTTGCCGCCTTACCTGCGCCGACCACAATGGTACGTCCCTTAGGCAAAGGCGGTAGATGCATGGTCAATCGTAAGCGCGGGTCCGCAGCCTTAACCGCCGCATCGAACAGCGATATGAGAAAGGCGCGGGGGGC
>JANPBE010000026.1:0-3704 GCA_031430295.1 Phyllobacterium sp. | reverse complement strand
ATAAGGCGTGCCACAGGTCCGCTCAGTGTCGCAATTTCATAGGTCACTGTCCGACCACTAAACCCGGATCCTTCACATTTTGGGCAATTCGCAGCATGGTTTTCGCTTTGACAAGTGCAAACTTTACGGACCAGTCTTTGGGCGCTAATGCCCTTCACCGTTGCCCCAATCAGATAATCCTCAATACCCATATCCCGCAAACGCGTGACCGCGCCCGCTGCGCTATTAGTATGGAGCGTCGATAAAACTAAATGTCCGGTCAAAGCCGCCTGCATAGCAATTTCGGCGGTTTCCCGGTCACGTATTTCGCCAACAAGAATAATATCCGGGTCTTGCCGCAAAACTGTGCGTAGCGCGCGCGCAAAGGTTAGCCCACTTGCGGCGTTTATTTGCAGTTGTGTGATACCAGCAAGCCGGTATTCAACCGGATCCTCAACGGTAAATATCTTCACTTCAGGATCGTTTATCAGTGACATTAGCGCGTAAAGTGTTGTTGTTTTTCCGCTCCCCGTCGGTCCCGTTATCAGAATGATCCCATTGGGCAGCGCCGCAAGTTCGTGGAGTTTTTCGCAGGCATCTGGCGCAAAACCAAGACTTGGCAGATCAAGCGCAACAACAGACCTGTCAAGCAAACGCATGACAATTGTCTCTCCATGAATAGCAGGAAGAATTGAAACGCGCAGGTCAATTTCTTGTCCCCTAACAGCTAAGCGCAGCCTGCCATCCTGCGGTTGGCGGCGCTCTGAAATGTCTAATCCTGACAATATTTTGATACGGGTCGAAATGCCCTGTAACAGTTCAGCTGGTACTGTTTCAATAACCTTCAGGACGCCATCAACGCGAATACGCACGCGCACTTCGTGCTCGAATGGTTCAATATGAATATCAGTTGCATGCTCGTCGGATGCTAATTGAACAATGCGCGAAACCATTTTAACGATTGGCGCTTGGTGGGCAAAATCCCTCAAGCGATCGAGATCATCCTCTGACACCGCGCCGTTTGAGTCAGTGTCGTAATTGGAAGGCGTATTCTGGGATATCGCAGACGACAGTGCAGCCAAGCCACTCATTATAGCGCTGCGCGGTGCAACACTTATCTCTATCGACTTATCCGAATAATAACCAATGAGAGCTAAACCATCTTCATCAAACGGGTCTGCCACACCAAGAAGCAAAACATCGTCGTTTTTACCCAAAAGAGGGACCATCGCCCTGCTGGAGAGAAAATCCAAGCCGATGCCAGCAGCAACTTCACCGTTAAGATCAGTGGAGTTCAGAGGAGTGAGGCCAAAGCCAAGCGCCACGCCTAAGGCTTTTGCCAGCGTGTCTTCACGCATGAGGCCCAGCTCTATCACCACCGTATCAAACGGATGCCCGGTCATTTCATAGGCCGCCAAAAGACGTGCGCCAGAGGACTCGGGAATGTCACCGTTGGCGATTAGTGTGGTCACAAAGTGCTTTACTCGTTCGCTCGTCTTAGTCGTCATCACACGCCCCAAAACACGGTTTCATTGTGCCCCCGCTTGAGCGGCCGGAGGCGCCGAACTCACAATGCCTTCTGGCGCAATACCGCCGTCCGGGGGTGAGATATTTGCAGTATCGCCTGATTTTACTGGTAAGGCAGGAGCTATCGGATAGAGGTCCAGCTGCAACATCTGCGCATCTCGCTCTATTTTTACAATCGAGGCGGAAATCTCCGTCACTGACCAACCGTCAATAACCTCACCTTTACCATACCACTGAGCATCAGCCTGGCCTGTGTGTGCCAGTAATGCTTTAGACCCACTCGGAATTTTCTGAATGCCTAGAATAACGAAAGACGGAGGCTCGCTAGGCAGGGGCGAGGGCTGCTCAACCGGTTGAACTGCAACAACAGGTGCCGAGACCAAGGCCGGCGCGGTCCAAGGCCGCCGCGTGCTGGCAAATAACGGACGGGCCAACGCATGGCCAATTCCGTCATCCGCCGAAATGCTCGCCCCTACCTCGGATTTTACGCCCTCGGACACCAGCTGTTCGTTCGTACTTTGACTAGCAATTGGGGTCGTAGCAATTGGGATTGAATACATCCAAGCATTCATCAGCCCAAGGCCCAAAATTGTAATAGCCAAAAGAATGAACGCATGTTTTCGATTCATGGATTTGGCTCACTGAGGTTTGCGGCAGGAGCTTCTTCAGTCGCTATCGGCACTGTGCGAATAGCACCATAAACTTGAAATTGCACTGACAAATCCGGTGGCCTGTCAGCCGCTTCAATGCCGGACGCCTGAATGACAAATTCTCGAACCAACAGCGGCGGCCTTACACTCTCCATCTCAACCAATGTCTTTTGAACAGCATCATTGTCTCCCGAAATGTTTGCCCGCACCCCGATCAACGTCAAACCGTTTTCAATAACATCCGGAACATCCCCAACGGAGGCGACAATTGCGTTGTGACCTTGTGCGATAGCGGTAATCCTGCTCTGCAGATCAGCCCGCGCTATCGAGGCACTCTGCGCTACCAGCAATAGTCCGTCGCCGTCTTCAGTATCGCTTGGTTGGGCTTTGACAGTGTCTTTCAGGCTGGCCAATTGGGTAAGCTTGCCGGCCTGCTCTCTCAATCCCACTATCGTTTCGGCTTGGCCGGAAAGGATGAAGAACGCTTCTAAGACAATTGTGGCAACCATAAGAACCGCCGCACCAAATAGCGCCAGCGCAATGTTTTCTTGTGTACGTAAAGGCAGATTTAGCAAGCGGGTGAGCGTCATGGCTTTCTACCCAATTGCAAATTGATCGAGAACCTGTCGCCGTCGAACCCCGGAACCTTTACTACCGCCCCCGCAAATTCTGCCTTCTCAAATAGTGGCGAGCCCTCGAGCACACCAATAAGTGAAGACGCCGCAACAGAATATCCCGATATTGAAACGGCTTTGTCTTTGACAGACATGTCCGTCAAGTAAGACGAGTCTGGCAAAGCGCGTGCAAGTTCTTCCCATACCACTGTCACTGGCGTTGATGATGCAATTTGATTGCGCAGACTATTAAGTTCTGCAATGCGGGCGCTACGCCGATCCATGATTGCCCGCACGTCCTTTGCATCTTTTGTGAGCGCTCCGTTGCGCTCTTCAAGCTGCGCAATCGCATTTTCATTGCGAATATATGCGTGAGCAAATGTAACAAAAATGAATAGGGAGATTGCGACGCTAATCAGCGCCAAACGATTGGTTTTCTTGAGCCCATTGGCTTGTAACTTATCCATGGCATATTGACGTACAGACTGCTCACCATTGACGGGATCAAACAATTTCAAATTCCCGACTCTCCTCCCCGAGGCCCGCAATTCGGTAAGCAACGGATCAATCACGCTTTTTTTTACTATGGCATAGGCTGAGCCTGAATTATTTTCGTCCGTGACGAGGGGCAATAAATAGACGTCAGAGGATTGAAAGGGTGTTGAGACGGCCAAATCCAATTCGGCCATTGCGATCTGCTTGCTGAGCGGCAGCACAAGCGGCGAGAGATTGCGCACCACATACCTATCTCGATCAAGCACCACCGAAATAGCCCCAGTCGGCCCACGAACGGGTGAAGACAACTCATCGAGTTTTTCATTCAGGAGACTGATTTGGAAAACATCTACCTCAGCGCCACTGTCGCGCAACAACGTAAAGCCGCCTTTGACAATCAGGCAAACCGGTTCAAAATTATTTGTATTAGGTGCGGGGA
>JANPBE010000025.1:0-5501 GCA_031430295.1 Phyllobacterium sp. | reverse complement strand
CCGCTCCCGTTCGGCCACCAAAGTTTTGGATTATGGACGCGGATGGTTTCAACGTGCTGCGTGATACCCTTGGCCACATCAACTTGGCGTGAAAAAATCTCACCGTTGAAACTGATGGCTAGGTTCACCGTGGCATTAGAAATGCAGTCCAATTGGGTGGCAATGATCACATCAACGAAACCATCACTATGGGTCTGATTGACTTGGACATGCTCAATACGTGCCACCACGCGGCGCTTCAGTTCAATCGTCCCGTAAAGGCCAAACGGCGCGATCGCAATATTCCAGTCCCACCCAAAATGGCACTGCGGCTTGCGCAGCATGTTAACATTGGGAATGGGGCAATTGGCCGTAGAATAGGGAACAGGAAAAGGCTGCTCCGCCTGTTTCGCATTAGCAGCCTTGGTGTTGGAGTGAAATTTAATTTCAATCCGGTTTTCGCCGGTTTTCAAGGCATGAGACACATCCGGACGATAACGCCGGAAGGTATTTTCTGCACTTAGAACTTTTATACCGTTGATAGATACATCGGCAGCCGTATCCAGATATTCCAGCTCTAAATACCAGCCGGAGAGGTTGGGGTTCACCAACACAAAAGTGCGCGAAATCGCCCAGTCACTTTGGGCGACCCACTGAACCAATGCCTCGTTGCGGCCAACATATGGGTCAGCAATGATGTTTGACTTGATCAGCGCGGAGTGAATATCGCCGGGAATAGCGGCTTTGGTTTGGTACTTGCCATCGCCGCTCACAAGGTCCCATAGGCCGGAAATATCCAGCCTATTATCGGCGTGAGATGATGGCATCGCGTTCATGGTCGGTTTGTACGATCTGGTTCGATTAAAGACGATTGGTGCTTGCTTCATCAAAGATTGACGCGAGCGCCATGCGGAACGCAATCTTCACCGGCTCCTTTGGCTTAAACGTTTCGCGCGATTCTACACGGGCCGAAATCGTCTGCCCGCCGAAAGTCAGCCACACCAAGCTGTCAGACCCCATCGGCTCTACCAAATCGACCACTGCATCGAAGGCCTTGCTCATGCCTTTTTCCGGCGCGCCGTTGATACGGATATGTTCTGGTCTTGCGCCAAATACTGCCGCTCCGGTCGTCGTAATTGGCGACGATGCGTTATAATCCGTCAAATCGAGATCGCCTCCCGCAATGCGCAGTTTGGCGGATGTGCCTGTGCCTACGATTTCGCTCTTGATAAAATTCATTGACGGCGAGCCAATAAAGCCCGCGACGTAGAGGTTGGTCGGAAGGTTATAAATTGTCATCGGATCATCAAGTTGCTGAATCTCGCCACCGCGCATAACCGCGATACGATCTGCAAGTGTGAGAGCCTCAATTTGATCGTGTGTTACGTAAATCATCGTATTGCCAAGACGCTGATGCAAACGCTTGATTTCGACACGTAATTCAGCGCGCAGCTTGGCGTCAAGGTTCGACAGTGGTTCGTCAAACAGGAACACATCCACATCCCGCACCAAGGCACGGCCAATAGCCACACGCTGACGCTGGCCGCCAGAAAGCGCAGTTGGCTTGCGCTGCAAAAACGGCTCAAGCTGTAGAATTTCAGACGCACGGGCAACGCGCTTGTCGATCTCCGCTGCGTCCATGCCGGAAACACGCAAACCGAACGACAGGTTCTTTTCTACCGTCATTTGCGGATAAAGCGCATAAGACTGGAACACCATGCCGATGCCACGATCCTTTGGCTCTTCCCATGTCACATTCTTGTCTTTGATAAATATCTGCCCTGTTGAAGGTTCAAGCAGACCCGCGATGCAGTTTAGCAGCGTGGACTTGCCACAGCCCGATGGTCCCAAAAGTACGATAAATTCGCCTTCCGCAACATCCAAATCGAGTGACTTGAGAACGGTTACCGCGCCGAAGCTGAGAGACAAATCGCGTACTGAAACACTGGTATTTTCCATGATAATCAACCCTTAACAGCGCCGGCAGCAATGCCACGCACAAAATATTTGCCGGAGAAAAAGTAGATAGCCAGCGGCACGATGCCAGTAAGAATAGTCGCGGCCATGTCCACATTATATTCTTTCACGCCTTGACCTGTATTGACGATGTTATTGAGCTGAACTGTCATAGGATAGTTGGTCGGACCAGCATAAATCACACCAAACAGGAAGTCGTTCCAGATACCTGTCACCTGCAAGATGACAGCGACAGTCATAATGGGAAGCGACATTGGTAGAAATACTTGGAACAGAATGCGCCAGTAACCTGCGCCATCCACACGTGCAGCCTTGAACAATTCTTGCGGCAGTGAGGCAAAGTAGTTTCTAAACAACAAGGTCAACAACGGCAGACCGAAGATGGTGTGCACCAACACCACAGCCGGGAGCGTCGAGAAAATACCCAGCCACCGCGTGATGATAACAATTGGATAGATCATCACCACAAACGGAATAAAGCTTGCCAGCAACAATATCGTGAAAAACGTTTCGGAATATTTGAATGGCCAATTGGCAAGCGAATAGCCGGTGATGCAGGCGACTGTGATGGAGACCAGAACCGAAGGCACCGTGATTTTAAGTGAGTTTATGAAACCGGGCTTGATGCCCTCACAATAAAGTCCAGTGCAAGCTTGGCTCCATGCCTTTATCCATGGTGCAATTGTCAGGTTCGCCGATGGAGTGAATAAATTTCCTTCGCGTATGGCATCAAGGTCCTTCAGGGAAGTTATGACCATGATGTAAAGTGGAAACAGAAAGAACACACAGCAAAGCATCAAAACACCATAAACGATGACACGTGGCAGTGTAATGAACTTCTTGGGCTTTGGTCCCGACGGACCCGTAGCAACTGTTGACTGAGTGGCCATTATTATTGTCCCTTCTTACCAAATTCAAGCCGGATCCAAGGGATCAGGATGACAGCCATCGAGAGTAACATCACGGTGGATGCCGCAAGCGATTGGCCAAGATTGGCGGTAAAATTTTGATAAATGTAGCGAGATGGAACGTCCGAGGACACACCGGGGCCACCGTCAGTTATAGCCAACACGAGATCGTAAATACGAATGGCGCCTGATGCGACGAACACGAAGGTCGTCACCAGCACTGGCTTCATCATCGGCAACACAATCTGCAAATAGGTGCGCCACGTTGGAATACCGTCAATCTTAGCAGCCTTCCAGATTTCTTCGTCAATGCCACGAAGGCCAGCAAGCATCAGCGCCATAACAAAGCCTGTGCCTTGCCAAACGCCAGCAATAACGATGGCATACATCACCATCTTTTGGTCGGCGATCCAACCAAATGAAAAGCTTTCCCAACCCCACGCGCGAACGGCCTTTTGCAACCCATACTCGGGCGAAAAAATCCAAGCCCAGACATGGCCGGTAACGATGAATGACAACGCAAATGGATAAAGGAAGATGGTGCGAAACACACCTTCGGCGCGGATTTTTTGATCCATCAAAACTGCGATAAGAAATCCGAGCGCCATGACTATGGTGATAAAAAAGATGGCATAAGTGATAACGTTAGGGAACGAACCCGTGCATTGCAGCTGCCATTCTGGAGTTCCAATTTTCGTAATTGCAGGGCAATCCATCCAGCGGCTGGTATTGAACAAGCGGGTATAGTTTGCAACGCCGTTAAATTTTTCAACCCAGTCCGCTGGTGTGAAAAGCGGCAGCACCTTCATTGAGGTAAACGAGAACAAGACCACCCACAGCGTTCCGCCAACAAACACAAACAGTGCGATCAAAATCATAACCAATGAGCCGAATTTGGACTGTTGGTTTTCATAAGGAGCAAACCACGCGACCAAACTTGTTGGCACAGCAACCGAAAGCAACCCGAGCACTGAGGGGAACCAGCTATATGACGAGGCGGCGATAGCTTCCGAGCGAGAGGCATACATTACCGCCATAAATAACGCGAATATCACGGCTAAAAACGCAATCTTGTGGCCGAACTTGCGGAACGGAATGTCGAGTAACCCTAACGCGATCCCCAATAAAACGATGAAGAATGTTGCGCCCGCAACACCGCTAAATTCCGTCCACGGCTTCCATGTTAATCCCAGTAGAAAAGCAGATACCATGGTGACAGCAAAAGTGACGTTACTCGTACGCCGCGATACATTTGTTGCTTCAAAGCTACCCTCAAATGCCCGCTTCGCAAATACAGATGCACCAAAGACACCCGCCATGATGATCGAGAGCTTGCCAACGAAAACTACAATATCAATAAAAAGTGCAGTTCCACCAATATGATGCTTTATGTCCAAAAACCATCCAGCCTGGTCAAATACCCCGTGAGCCAAATAGCCCAGAATTGACGCAAGCGCTGTGGCGATCGAATAGACAATTACCGCAGGTAATCTATCGCTGGTGAAGATGTAGCGCGGATTTACGGAAACATTTGCCATTTCCTGACTTCACTCTCATTTGCATAGCACTACACGCACCGCTGCTCGGTAGATTA
The DNA here is from genome assembly GCA_031430295.1 of Phyllobacterium sp. GTDB lineage: Bacteria > Pseudomonadota > Alphaproteobacteria > Rhizobiales > Rhizobiaceae > JANMEX01. Next base: position 1,043 of record JANPBE010000025.1, on the reverse strand, counting down.
AAATCGACCAAGGGGGACAAAGCGCAAAAAGTTTCAAATTTCTAGAACTCAGCACTCCCCACTTATCAGTGGGAAGCGCCGCGTTGTTCTGCGTGGCCGAAATATTATTTCGGAGCGTTCTTAATGATGTCAACGAACTTAGTTTGTGCATCAGCAGCAGCCATCTTCGGGTCAGCCATGAATGCAGTGAACAAATCGTTGATCTGGTTCAGCGAGTCACGATCGATCATCTGAATATCGTTCGGGAACACAGCTGTTGATCCATCAAGAATGGCCAGGCCCTTCTTCATGCAGTCGTTTGCAGCTGACAAATCAACGTCAGCACGCATAGGCAATGAGCCCTTCTTCAAGTTAAAGGCAACCTGCACTTCCTTGGTAACCAAGGTTGCAGCCATCTTCTTCTGAGCAGCAGTAACGGCTGCGTCCTTGTTCTTAGGGAAGTAGAATACGTCGCCGCCTGTGTTCAGAACCGGGGTTACACCCAGACCTGGCAGACAATCATAGTCTTTACCGGCAACCATGCCCGCAACAGCAAATTCGCCACCAGCCCAGTCACCCATAATGTTCGCGCCAGCCTTACCCTGAATAACCAAGGCAACAGCTTCATTCCACTGTGGAACCATTTTGTCTGCAGGAACAAACTGACGAACAGCAGCAAGTGCATCAAATACCTTGCCGAATTCTGGTCCGCCAGCGAGCGTCAGGTCACGATCCTTGTAAACCTTCACGAAGTTATCAACGCCAGCAAGCGCAACAAGAACGTCATTCACCATCAGACCAACTGGCCAACCCTGCGCCATAGACAAAGGCTGAATGCCCTTTTCCTGCAGTTTAGGAGCGGCAGCGACAAATTCTGCCAGTTTTGTGGAGGTGCAATACCTGCATCTTCATAAACCTTGCGGTTTGTCCACATCCATTGTGCTGAATGGAGGTTTACTGGAACACAGTAAACTTTGCCATCAACTGTACAGCTTGCAAGCTGAGATGCCGGGCGCAAAATCTTTGCCCAGTCGCCAGCTGTTGCAACATCTGTGATGTCTTCC
>JANPBE010000024.1:0-4420 GCA_031430295.1 Phyllobacterium sp. | reverse complement strand
GGCCAGCGACAACTCAAACGCACCGCCCATGCACACGCCATTGATGGCCGAAACCCATGGCTTGCCGGAGGTCTCAATCTTACGGAAAAGCCATGTCATGCGGCCCGCTGTTTCAAACAAAAGTTTGGTGGCGTTTTCCTGATTTTTAGCCTTTTCGGTGTTGTACATTTCGAACATGGCCTTGATCATGGTGAGATCAGCGCCGCCCGAAAATGTTTCTTTTCCAGAAGTGAACACGACGCCTTTCACGGCCTCGTCCGCCTTGACAGCGTCCACCAACGCTTCCAATTCGTTCATCACCTCTTCGGTGAAAACATTCATGCTTTTGCCCGGCATATCCCATGTGATGAGGGCGATGCCGTCGAGGTCGATTTCGTATTTGAAGTTATTGTAAGTCATTGCTTTCACCCAATCGTCGTTGGTGTTGACTGTGATCTAGTGCGACCGCGGTCATACAGGGTCCGAGCGCGATCAATATGCATCAAACAGTCAGCTAATTGTTTAGGATTATCTAGAATAAAGCGTGAGTAACCAGCCTGATCGCCCTTAACCACGATCATTTCGCCCTTTTCGAATTCATGCGGATTGCCGCGAATAGTCACCGCCAGATTGTTTGCCCTTGCAATTTGAGGCTTGATTGTAACAAAATTTGGGTCCGAAACATATCTGCCGTTCGAGTTCTTAGACCATCCGCCAGTGCAGAATTCATTGATATACCGGGCGATACCCTCGGCTTGCGCTGCGATTTCCAACGGCAGTGCACGGCATTCTGAAATCAATTCATTGAACATAGGTCAAACCCGTTCGATGATTGTGGCTGTGCCCATGCCGGCACCGATGCAATGCGTGACCTGTGCGACGTTCAAATCGCGGCGTTCCAGTTCATCCAAAACTGTGCCGAGGATCATCGCGCCGGTTGCGCCGAGCGGATGGCCCATGGCGATAGCACCGCCGCAGACATTGATCTTATCGTGAGGAATATCAAAGGCTTGCATATAGCGCAGCACGACGGCTGCGAAGGCCTCGTTGAGCTCGAACAGATCAATATCGGATAGCTTCATATTGGCGCGCGCGAGTAATTTTTCGGTCACATCGACCGGACCTGTCAGCATCAAAGCAGGGTCTGAACCGATATTGGCGAAGGCGCGAATACGTGCGCGGGGCTTCATGCCGAACATGGTGCCAGCGGCTTTCGAGCCGAGCAGAACAGCGGAAGCGCCATCCACTATACCAGATGAATTGCCAGCGTGATGGACATGGTTGACCACCTCAACATCGGGATGAGCCTGAATGGCAACCGCATCAAAACCGCCCATTTCGCCCTGCATCACGAAGGCTGGCTGGAGGCTTGCTAGCGCTTGCATATCGGTTGTCGGGCGCATGTGTTCATCGTGATTCAAGATCAGCATACCGTTTTGGTCTTTAACCGGAATGACTGAATTCTTGAAGTAGCCGTTCTTCCACGAATGGGCCGAACGCTTCTGGCTTTCAACGGCGTAAGCATCGACATCATCGCGGGAAAAACCATATTTCGTGGCGATCAAATCCGCTGAAATACCCTGCGGCATGAAGTAGGATGGCAGGCCAACTGAAGGGTCCATATACCAAGCGCCGCCCGCTGCGCCCATGCCCACACGGGACATGGATTCCACGCCACCAGCGATAACCATATCATCTGCGCCCTGCACGATTTTGGCTGCACCAAGGTTGATTGCGTCCAAGCCCGAAGCGCAGAAGCGCGAGATTTGTAGGCCTGGAGCGGCGAACGCATAGCCCGCCTCAAAAGCAGAAGACTTGGGGATTACCGCCCCTGCTTCACCTACCGGATCGACACAGCCGAAAATAATATCGTCAACTTTTGATGTGTCTATGCCATTGCGATCGCGCAAGGCTTCGAGGACTTTTGCACCGAGGCGCACGGCGGGCACTTCGTGCAGACTGCCGTCTTTTTTGCCCTTACCGCGCGGTGTGCGCACATGATCGTAAATGAAGGCGTCAGCCATTTTGTGGTCCTCTCAAGCGAGACTTAAATTTAGATATGTTATTAGTTTCTGCCGTCGGCAGCCAAGTTTATCAGAAGGCTTCCGCTGGCAGTTCCATCATGGAATCGCTGCCAACCTGAATGCGGGTAAGACGCAGCGCTGTTTCCGGCATCATACGCTCCATAAAGAAGCGGGCAAGCACTAGCTTGGTGTTCATGAAGTCCGATGCGCCGTTTTCTGCAATCTTGTCATGCGCCGTCTTTGCCATCATGCCCCACATGTGACCGAGCGCGACGAGGCCGAAAAGGTGCATGTAATCAGTCGAACCAGCACCGGCATTGTCCGGCTTTGCCATGGCATTTTGCATGAACCACATGGATGCAGTCTGAAGGTCATTTAGGCCTTTCTTCAAGGCTTTCGTCAGTGGAGCCATCGCCTCATTGGCGCGGTTGGCCTCGCAGAAATCACCGACTTCCTTGAAATAGGCCATCAGTGCACGGCCACCGTTGAGGCCAAGTTTGCGGCCAACAAGGTCCAGCGCCTGCACGCCGTTTGCGCCTTCATAAATCATTGTGATGCGGGCATCGCGCACGAACTGGCTCATACCCCATTCTTCAATATAGCCGTGGCCGCCAAACATTTGCTGCGCCATAACGGCATGGTCAAAGCCCTTGTCAGTCAGCACGCCCTTGATGATGGGCGTTAAGAGACCAAGCACATCGTCAGCCACAACACGCTCCTGCTCGTCTTGTGAACGATGCGCGATGTCGGATTTCAGTGCGGACCAAAGGATGAAGGCGCGGCCTGCCTCGTTGAACGAGCGGATGGTCATCAGCGTGCGGCGGACATCGGGGTGCACGATGATCGGGTCAGCCTTTTTATCCAACGCTTTCGGGCCAGTCAGAGCACGACCTTGGATGCGGTCTTTGGCGTAAATGGCTGCATTTAGGTAGGCAACTTCCGAGACGGCCAGCCCCTGCAGGCCAACGCCGAGGCGGGCTTCGTTCATCATTGTGAACATGGCACGAAGGCCCTTATGCTCTTCGCCAAGCAGCGTGCCGACTGCCTCGTCATAGTTCATCACACAGGTGGAATTGCCGTGGATGCCCATTTTTTCTTCGATGGAGCCGCAGCTTACCGTGTTGCGCGAGCCATCGGCGTGGAACTTTGGCACGATGAAAAGCGAAATGCCTTTCACGCCTTCAGGTCCGCCCTCGATGCGGGCGAGAACCAGATGGATGATGTTTTCTGAAAGATCATGCTCGCCAGCCGAGATGAAAATCTTCTGACCGGAAATTTTGTAGGTGCCATCGCCTTGCGGCACGGCTTTGGTGCGCAAGAGACCCAAATCCGTGCCGCAGTGTGGCTCGGTTAGGTTCATCGTGCCGGTCCAGAGGCCATCAGTCATATTTGGCAGATAGGTGGATTTCTGCTCATCAGAACCATGGGCGTGAATTGCTGCCATCGCGCCTTGGGTGAGGCCCGGATACATGGTGAAGGCCATGTTGGCAGCAGTAAAATACTCACCAACAGCTGAATGAATGATATAGGGCAAGCCCTGCCCGCCATATTCGGGGTCCGCTGCCAAGCCAAGCCAGCCACCATCACGATATTGCTTGTAGGCATCTTTGAAGCTGTGCGGCGTGGTTACAGTCGCATCAGCGTTCCTCACGCAGCCAATCGTATCACCATCGCGATTGGTGGGTTGGATTACGTTTTCAGCTAGCTTTGCGCCCTCTGCCAAAATGGCTTCCAGCACATCAGGCGTGGCATCGGCAAAGCCAGGCAAATTATTGTATTTTTGGTAACCGAGGACATCATTGAGAATAAACAGGGTGTCTTCAACGGGGGCGCGGTAGCTCGGCATAAAAATCTCCTCCACGAATGAACCGGACAATGAGCCGGTCCCAAATTTATGAAACTAAAATATTGACGTTTGCGTAAACGTCAATATTTTTTTGCTGTTTCGGTCTACAAATCGAACAAATTTGATATTTGCTCTGCCAAACCGGCAGCAGCTGGCACAAAACAGTATTAAGCAACCATTTTCGGAAGCTTCAAGCGCTCAGAAATCTGACTCATGCCATTGTGAAGCTCATCGATAGCCTCATCAATTGCCGTGCGCTGTTGCTTCATCTTCTCTAGTTGGCGCTTACCCTTTTCGAGAGTTGCCTTCATTTGCGATACATTGGAGCCGCCCGGCTCGTAAAGGTCAATCAGTTGCTTCACTTCGCGCAATGAAAAACCAACCTTACGCCCCAGAAGAATGAGCTTGATGCGGCCCAAATCTTTGCGACTGTAGAGGCGGGTCACGCCATTTCGTTGAGGTGTTATCAACCCCTTGTCTTCATAGAATCGCAGTGTGCGTAGCGATACCGCAAACATTTCAGACACATCACCGATGCGCATTAGATCATTTTGCTGTGCGTCAGCATCTG
>JANPBE010000023.1:0-2465 GCA_031430295.1 Phyllobacterium sp. | reverse complement strand
GCCATCGATGGCCCCGCCGCCTCCGGTAAAGGCACGCTCGCCCGCCGTCTCGCCGCACATTATCATGTGCAGCACCTAGACACGGGCCTCACCTACCGCGCAGTGGGCCTAAAAATGCTGGATGAAGGGCTGCCACTCGACGATCAAAACGCTGCCATCAGCGCCGCGCAAATGGTTGATCTCACCAAGCTCGATCGCGCTTTGCTCGCCACACACGATGTCGGTGAAGCCGCTTCCCGCATTGCCGTCATTCCGCAGGTGCGCAAAATACTGGTGGCCAAACAGCGCGAGTTTGCTGCCAATCCAAAAGGTGCCGTGCTCGACGGCCGTGACATTGGCACGATTGTCTGTCCTGATGCCCGCGTCAAACTTTATGTCACAGCCTCGGCTGAAGTGCGTGCTAAACGTCGCTTTGACGAAGAGCTGATGCGCTTGGGCGATGCTGACTACGAGGCCATTCTAGAAGAGATAGAAATGCGCGATGCCCGAGATATGGGCCGGGCAGATTCACCCCTAAAACAGGCATCTGATGCGCACTTGCTAGATACCAGCAAAATGAGTATAGAGACCGCGTTTTCAACTGCTATTGCCATTATTGACAAAGCTACGGGAAACAACTGAGCCGTTCTATCGCTGGTCTTTGCACCGGTTCCTATCCCTTAAGATAGGTCCAGCCCGTAAAAGCGGGCAAACCAGCGACTAGGGCAAACGCAACACTAACCAAGGTGCCGGGCCATACCGCCGCTTGATGTTAATCAGCCGCGATGGTCATTTTAGGAGAGCTAATGTCTAATTCCAATCCAACGCGGGAAGATTTTGCCGCGCTACTCGAAGAATCATTTATCACCAACGACCTTTCCGAAGGTTCCGTTGTTAAGGGCCGCATCATTGCCATCGAAAAAGATATGGTCGTCATCGACGCCGGTCTTAAAGTCGAAGGCCGTGTAGCCCTCAAGGAATTTGGCGCCCAAGCCAAAGACGGCTCATTGAAGCCAGGCGTTATGATCGACATTTATGTCGAGCGCATTGAAAACGCTCTTGGTGAAGCTGTGCTTTCCCGTGAGAAAGCCCGCCGTGAAGAGAGCTGGGTCAAGCTCGAAGAGAAGTTCGCCAAGGGCGAGCGCGTTGACGGTACAATCTTCAACCTTGTTAAGGGCGGCTTCACAGTTGACCTTGATGGCGCGACAGCATTCTTGCCACGCAGCCAGGTTGATATCCGTCCAATCCGTGATGTATCTCCATTGATGCACGTATCGCAGCCGTTCGAAATCCTGAAAATGGACAAGCGTCGCGGCAACATCGTTGTATCGCGTCGCTCGGTTCTTGAAGAGTCACGTGCGGAACAACGCTCGGAAATCGTACAGAACCTTGAAGAAGGCCAAATCGTTGACGGTACAGTCAAGAACATCACCGATTACGGTGCGTTCGTTGATCTGGGCGGCATCGACGGTCTCTTGCATGTGACTGACATGGCATGGCGCCGTGTGAACCACCCATCCGAATTGCTGACCATCGGTCAGACAATCAAGGTGCAGATCATCCGCATCAACCAGGAAACACATCGTATTTCCCTTGGTATGAAGCAGCTTGAATCCGATCCATGGGCGGCCATTGGCTCCAAGTATCCGCTCGGTTCAAAGATCACCGGTAAAGTGACCAACATCACTGATTACGGCGCATTCGTTGAAATCGAAGCTGGCATCGAAGGCCTCATCCACGTTTCCGAAATGTCATGGACAAAGAAGAACGTGCATCCAGGCAAAATCCTGTCCACAAGCCAGGAAGTTGATGTGCTGGTACTCGAAGTGGATCCGGTCAAGCGCCGCATTTCACTCGGCCTCAAGCAGACCTTGGATAACCCATGGGCAAGCTTCGCCAAGTCCAACCCGAACGGCACTGTCGTTGAGGGTGAAGTCAAGAACAAGACCGAGTTTGGCCTGTTCATTGGCCTCGATGGCGATGTTGACGGCATGGTTCACTTGTCCGATCTTGACTGGAACCGTCCGGGCGAGCAGGCAATTGAAGACTTCCAAAAGGGCGAAATGGTTAAGGCCGTTGTTCTTGATGTTGATGTCGAAAAAGAGCGTATCTCGCTCGGCATCAAGCAGCTTTCTAAGGATGCAGTCGGCGAAGCCGCAACATCTGGCGAACTGCGCAAGAACGCGATTGTTACCTGTGAAGTTACAGCAGTTAGCGAAAATGGCTTGGATGTGAAGCTGGTCGATCAAGACCTTGTTTCCTTCATCCGCCGTGCTGATTTGTCCCGTGATCGTGACGAGCAGCGTCCAGAGCGCTTCCAAGTCGGCCAGAAGGTTGACGCACGCGTTATCGCTTTCGACAAGAAGACCCGCAAGTTGCAGGTTTCCATCAAGGCGCTTGAAATCGCTGAAGAAAAAGAAGCCGTTGCACAGTATGGTTCAACCGATAGCGGCGCTTCGCTCGGTGACATTCTTGGCGCAGCTTTG
>JANPBE010000022.1:0-1566 GCA_031430295.1 Phyllobacterium sp. | reverse complement strand
AGCAAGCTGATGCTGACGCATAAGCCGCAGCTGAGGCAAAAGCTGCCGAAGACGCCGCCGCTGCACAGGCCGCAGTAGATGCCGAGGCAGCTATTAAAGCCGATGCTGACGCAAAAGCTGCTGCTGACGCAAAGGCTGCAGAGGATGCAGCAAAGGCGGCTGAACCAGCGCCAGCTGTTGATCCAGCACCTGCACCGGCTGTCGACCCTGTTCCCGCACCTGCCGTTGATCCTGTGCCGACGCCTGCCGTCGATCCAGTACCAGCGCCAGCTGTTGATCCAACACCTGCACCGGCTGTGGACCCTGTTCCAGCTCCCGCGGTAGATCCCGTTACAGCACCAACAATTGACCCCGTGCTAGAAAAACTACCCGACCCGTTGCCGGATAACGCGGCTCCGGCATTTGATAGTGCAAAGGAAATTCCTGCCAAAGGCACAGATCAGCCCGCAGGGCCTACTGCTGAAGAGCTAAAAGCCAAGGCGGATGCCGCAGCGGCGGCAAATGCAGCTGCCGAAGCAGAGGCACAAAAGCAAGCTGAGGCGCAGAAGGCCGTTGACGCCGCCGTTGCGGCCAAGGCCGCGGCTGACGCGGAAGTACAAAAGCAAGCTGATGCGGCAAAGGCCGCCACGGACGACGCTTCAAAGAAAGCAGCTGAAGAAGCAGCCGCGGCGGCCAAAGCTGTGGCAGATCAAGAAGCCGCAAAAATCGCTGACGCTCAAAAAATAGCGGACGCAGCCAACATCGCCACCGCTGCCGCGCAAGCTGATGCCGCAAGCAAAGGCGCAGCACCACTGACCGAAGCCGCAGCGCTATCGGCCATCGTTCCAATCGTTGTTGAATCAGCGAGAGCCGAGCCAAAAGGCGAGCTCATCACGGTCCTGCCCGCACCTGTGGCACCCACCAATGTTGAAATTGTAAAAGTCATCAACAACAGCACGATTATCAACATTAACAATGTTTATATCGTGGAAACACCAGAGGCCCCGCGCCTCATTCAGGCAGATGATGAAGTCATCGTTGAGAGTTTGCCACGTGGCCGCACACGCGAAACCATTGTGCGCCCTAATGGTGTGCAAGTGGTCACAATCCGCAATCGCTTCGGCGATATTATCCAGCGCTCACGCATTCTGCCCGATGGTCGCGAGGTGTTCCTGGCTTACGCGCCGGAATATGACAGCGAGGAATATGTCGTCTATCGCGATCCCGGACTTGATTTGCCACCGTTGCAACTCAACGTTCCGATCCGCGATTACATCCTCTCCGTCAGCCTGTTCGATGACAGCGTGGATCAAGAGGAAGTCTATTACGACTTCCTCGAAAAGCCGCCAATTGAGCGCGTAACCCGCACCTACTCGGTGGAAGAAGTGAAGCGTTCAGCACGTATCCGCGATACGGTTCGCCGTATTGATTTGGACACCATCACCTTTGGCCTCGGCTCTGCCGACATCAAAGACGACCAAGTAGAAAAGCTGCAAAGCGTCGCTGATGCAATGTTGAAATTGCTGGAGAAGAATCCGGCAGAAACCTTCCTGATTGAAGGCCATACGGATGCTATCGGCACTGACA
>JANPBE010000021.1:0-4680 GCA_031430295.1 Phyllobacterium sp. | reverse complement strand
TATTTTTAAAGCGAAGTCATATCAATTTGATATGATATTTTTCTCTCTGCTTTTTATGTCATTTATTTTTAAATTTTTGCAAAAAAATATAAAAGGTGAACTGTTTAAGGCAATTTTACAATATAACGACGATATCGTATTCCAAAATCAAATCGTTGAGTTCAAGAAACGATATAATTTAGATTTTTATATTTTAATAAATTTCCTAGTCATTTTAGTCTTTTCCTTTATTACCTCTATGACATTATCATTTTTATATAAACTATATTTTATAGAGAATATTTGATATTAGACTGCCACCAGCGCGTCAACCAAAATTCGCTTTAGTGAGTCAAATGGGGTGATTTTCGAGAACCGGAGCGGAGCGTACGTTGGTACGTGAGCACCGGAAGCGCAGACAATTGCACCAGTTGGCCGCTAAAGCGTATTTTCGTTGATGCGCTTAAATCTGCTCAACTTGCTGCACTTCCGGCACAAAATGCTTGAGCAAATTCTGGATGCCGTGCTTCAATGTTGCCGTGGATGACGGGCAGCCTGCGCAAGCGCCTTTCATGGTCAGGAACACTGTGCCATCGCGGAAGCCTTTGAAGGTGATATCACCGCCGTCTTGGGCTACCGCAGGACGCACGCGGCTTTCGAGTAGTTCCTTGATGGTGATAACAATATCCGTATCGGCCTCGTTATAAAACTCGCCATCGGTGTTGGTATCAGACGCTACTGCGGAAGCCGCCATGACGGGCAGGCCCGCCATGAAATGTTCCATGATGGTGCCAAGCACGGCTGGCTTCAAATGCTGCCACTCAGGGCCATCCGCTTTGGTCACGGTCACAAAATCATGGCCGAAGAACACGCCGGTAACGCCCGGAATATCAAACCGCGCCGCCGCCAAAGGCGAGCGGTCGCCAGCGTTTGCGGCATCGCGGAAATCTTCCGTGCCTTCGGGGATGACAACTTTACCCGGCAAGAATTTCAACGTTGCAGGGTTTGGCGTGGCTTCGGTCTGGATAAACATTTTATAAACTCCTGCCGGTTCCAAAACTCTTAGCGGTTTCAGGCCGGTGTGTTTTATGAATTAGAATATTTCTAACATAGGCCGATTGGCCGCTTCGTTCAAGGCAAGAAATTTGAACGCGCGGTGTTACGCGATAGAAATAATATCCGCGTCAGTCAGCGTATGTGGAACGATGGTCACGGGGATAGGGAATGCGCCCGCGCGCCCTGCGATGGATTGTACCAGTGGGCCGGGGCCTTCCTTCGCGCCGCTTGCGGCCAGCACCAAAATGGCGATGTCTTGATCTTCATCGATCAGCTTATGAATTTGTTCAACCAGCGTGCCTTCGCGGATAACCACTTCCGGCTCGCTGCCATAAGTCTCGCGTATGTGCGTAACGTGGCGGGCGAGCGCCATATCGGCGCGGGCGCGGGCTTCGGCACGCATGATTTTTTCGACGCCCATAAACTGCTGAAAGTCAGCCGATTCAATGACATAGAGCAAAACCAACACGCCGCTCGTCGTCTTGGCGCGGCGGGAGGCATAGGCGACTGCGCGTTCGCATTCCGGAGTTTCATCAACAACGGCGAGGAATTTGCGGCGGTGGCCACTTTCATGACTGAGACGTTTTGATACCATTTCCCTGTTGTGCCATTCAATTTGCGGGCAGGCAAGATGGATGTTTAGCGGGAAGGGTAAAGAAATGCGTACTCTCACGCGTCTTCAAGGCAACCCAAGGCTCCGTCATTCCGGACAAGCGCAGCGCAGATCCGGAATCCAGAGGCGCGGGCGAACGACGCATATTCACCAAAGTTCGCTTTTCTTTTGCATTCAATTCACCACCGTCACGGCTCTGGATTCCGGGTTCCGCTTTGCGGCCCCGGAATGACGAAACGGTCAAGACTGCAACATGCCCAAAATGTCCTTCACATCGCGCATGGTTTTTTGCGCGATCACGCCCGCGCGTGTCGCCCCATCTTTGAGCACGGCGTCGATTTGGCTCGGGTCGGCCATCAGGCGGCGCATTTCGCCCGCGATGGGGGCGAGCTTGGCCACCGCGACATCGGCCAGAGCGGGCTTGAATGTCGAGAATTGCTGGCCGCCGAAGTCCGCCAATATATCGGCCTTGGAGACATCCGTAAGGGCTGCATAAATGCCCACCAGATTGTCCACTTCGGGGCGATCCTTCAGGCCTTCAACTTCGGATGGCAGCGCCAACGCATCGGTCGTGGCTCTACGGATTTTCTTGGATATAGTGTCCTCATCATCGGTCAAATTGATACGTGACAAGTCCGACAGGTCAGACTTCGACATTTTCTTAGTGCCATCGCGCAGCGACATCACGCGGGTGGCGGGGCCTTCGATGATTGGCTCAGTCAGCGGGAAATAGCCGTTGACGGTGTTGTCGCCGGCTTGCATTTCCACGCCCAAGCCAAGCTCAGCGATGCGATCTGAAAAGTCGTTGTTGAACTTCTGCGCAATGTCGCGGGCCAATTCCAAATGCTGCTTTTGATCATCGCCCACAGGCACATGCGTGCCGCGATAGACCAGAATATCGGCGGCCATCAGCGCAGGATAAGCGAATAGACCGACAGACGCGTTCTCGCGGTCCTTGCCAGCTTTTTCCTTGAACTGTGTCATGCGCGACAACCAGCCCATGCGGGCGATGCAATTGAAAATCCATGCGAGCTCTGCATGTTGAGGAACGCGGCTTTGGTTGAAAACGATATGCTTGGTAGGATCAATGCCGGACGCAATAAACGCTGCCGTCACTTCGCGGATGGATTTGGATAATTCCTTCGGGTCTTGCGGCACGGTGATGGCATGCAAATCCACGACGCAATAAATGCAATTATTGGTGTTTTGCAACGCCACAAATTTGCGGATCGCGCCGAGATAATTGCCAAGATGAAGATTGCCAGTCGGCTGAACGCCGGAAAATACGAGCGGGGTAAACTGTGTCATGTAAGGTCCAACTGCTGATGGAGGGCGGTTAATGTGGGCGTTCTATGAACGAAGGTCGCGCTTCAATCAAGCACCATCGTCGGTCGGCACAATCGGCTCGGCGGACCCGCGCTTGAGGCTTCTGCGCAACATGCCGAAATCTGCGCCGCCTATGGCAAACGCGGATGTGAAATAGACCAGCATGGCAAGGCCAATGAGACCAAGCAGCACCGGAACCTGCTGCAAAACTGGCGTTGTTGGCTGCAAATAGGCGCTGACATAGGTGGCGGCAAATTTTACCACGCCTGCCATTATCGCAGCGGCGATGAGAAGGCGGATGATGCGCGAACTCAATGCCTTGTCCCAAATCCAATGGCCGCGCCGCAGTAGCGTGGTGAACAACAGCACAACTGTCAGCCAGCCGGAAACGGTGGCGGCGGTGGCTATGCCGCGCTCGGAGAAAAACGGGAATAGCGAGATGGCCAGCGCACAGTTTACCGCCACTGAAATCATCGTGAAGCGCATCGGCGTTTTGGTATCTTCGCGGGCAAAGAAGCCCGGCGTCAGCGCTTTGATCATCACAAAGCCGGGCAGGCCGAGACCGTAGATCGCCAGCGTTGAAGCGACGTTGGCGGTCATGGCGGGCGTGAACGCGCCATGCTCGAATACCACACGGATCAGCTCATCCGACAGCACCCAGATGGCGGCAGCCGCTGGCAGCGTGAGGAACAGCACAAATTCCATTGAGCGGTTTTGGATGTTGTTGGCCTCGACCTCGCGGCCTCCGCGCAGCGCACGCGATAGCTCCGGCAGCAGCACAACGCCAACCGCAATACCCACCACACCGAGCGGTAGCTGATACAAGCGGTCAGCAAATTGCAGTGCTGAAATCGCGCCGTCTTTGCCGGACGCAATCATCTGTCCGATGATCTGGTTAATCTGCGTCACCCCGCCCGTGACTGCCGCAGGAAAGGCCAACCACAGCAGGCGCTTCACATTCGGCGTCAGGCGCGGGCGCTTGAAAGTCAGTGACATTCCCGCATGGCGCACGCCAGCGTAGAGCACGCCCATTTGCAACACACCCGCAATCAGCACGGCGTAGGAAAGATAAAGCGCGGTGGTTCTCGCCTCCGTTCCAAACCATATGGAATAGCCAAGCGCGGCGATCATCATCATGTTGAGAAACACCGGCGCGATTGCGGCGGCGAAGAAATGGTGCAACGAATTCAGCATTCCGCTCAGCATCGCGGTCAGCGACATGCACATCAAATAGGGAAACATGATAAGCGCCATTTGGTACGTGGCCGCGTATTTTTCTGAAGCCGTATCAAAGCCCGGCGCGATGATGGTTTTGACGATGAGCGGCATCGCCAGCTCCATCGCAATAGTCAAAAGCATTAGCACGGTGAACAGCACACCGAACACTACTTCCGAAAAGCGCTTGGCCGCATCCTTGCCGCCCGCTTCAATTTCGCGAGCAAACAGCGGCACGAAGGCCGCGTTAAACGCGCCTTCAGCAAAAAGGCGACGGAACAGGTTGGGGAATACGAAAGCCGCGTAAAAAGCATCGGCCATCGGCCCTGTGCCCAGCGCCGTTGCCATCAAGGTTTCGCGGGCGAAGCCGAAGAAGCGGCTGACCAACGTTGAGCCGCCGACGGTAGCAAATTTTTTAACAAGGCTCATGCTGTGGCTCCATAGTAAGTGGCCGATGCGCGCATCGTCTGACCCACCTCAGACGTCATTCC
>JANPBE010000020.1:0-2434 GCA_031430295.1 Phyllobacterium sp. | reverse complement strand
GAAATACCGCGAGTATCCATCCAACTGGCGGTCCGGTTGGCGTTGCTGTTACCAATATTGACGGATGCTGAAAACGGAACAATAGCAAACTTCACAGGGTCGGAGACCTGTTGGATTTTAGCAGCCAAATCCATAATGTTGGTGACGAGCTGCTGTGATGCGTCTTTGACCATCTGCATGCGCGTGCCACCGCCGGAAACGGTTTCCAACATCGACCCGGAATTATCCAACACCAACGCGATTTCAGCGACGTTTTTCATTCGCATGGTAGATTCTTTTATAATTACCGCGTTGTTCATTGCAGGCGAACCAGTGAGGTAAGCAAGAACGCCACCAAACATGGTCTTATATTCTAGTTGGCCCTTGCACTTTAGTTCTTTTGTTAGGTTGCCGGCGTCCGTAGGCAACGTTGTCGTTACAGTGGTCGCGCCATAAGAAGTGCCTGTGAAATTTGCATAGAAATAATCTGAAGAGTACGTGCGCAGTTGCTCGTCAGTTTTGGTTCCCGTGAGGAATTCTTTACCGACGGCAATACATGCAGCATCAATGGAACTGGTCATCTCTGTTTTCAGACGTGTGACATTCGAATAATCGACCGCCATGCCTACTGAGGCGAAAATTGGCAAACTGGCAAGCGCGAAAATGACCGCGTAATTGCCGTCCTCATTACGGATAAATTGCTTCAACATTTTTTCACCAGCCCTGCGATTTTGCCGCCAAAGTTCACGCACTTTGTGCTCATTAGTTCGCAACATAACAAAGATGGATTACCAAAGAACAAATAACGTCCAGTGGTTTTTAGTGTATTGGGGTAACGGACCGTTCACCATGTTTAGGGCTCTCTTGATTGAGAAAATTGAATTTTCAAATCCAGCCCGCCTTCCTTGACATCGCATCGCATAATGCCTATCTCCGCCTCGTTAGCACTCGCATGATGTGACTGCTAACGAGGCTCCGGATATTCCGGTTTACCAATTTAGTTTTCAAATAGAGGGTTTGCACAATGGCAAAGTTAAATTTCCGCCCGCTGCACGACCGCGTCGTCGTTCGCCGCGTTGAGTCTGAAGCAAAGTCCGCTGGCGGCATCATCATTCCTGATACTGCCAAGGAAAAGCCGCAAGAAGGCGAAATCATCGCCGTAGGCTCCGGCGTTCGTGATGAAGCCGGCAAGATTGTTGCCCTTGATGTTAAGGCGGGCGATCGCGTTCTGTTCGGAAAATGGTCCGGCACAGAAGTGAAGCTCAACGGTGAAGACCTTCTGATCATGAAGGAATCCGACATTATGGGTATCCTCGGCTAATCCCGAAGACCCTCACCTCCCTAGAAACAATTTGAACATCGGAGACCAGTAAAATGGCAGCCAAAGACGTAAAATTCGGTCGTGATGCACGTGAGCGTATGCTCCGCGGCGTTGATATCCTAGCAAACGCTGTGAAGGTAACACTTGGTCCTAAGGGCCGTAACGTTGTTATCGACAAGTCATTCGGCGCACCGCGCATCACCAAGGACGGCGTAACAGTCGCTAAGGAAATCGAACTCGAAGACAAGTTCGAAAACATGGGCGCGCAAATGTTGCGCGAAGTTGCTTCCAAGACCAACGATATCGCTGGCGATGGCACGACAACAGCAACAGTGCTTGCACAAGCCATCGTTCAGGAAGGCGCGCGCGCCGTTGCCGCTGGCATGAACCCAATGGACTTGAAGCGCGGTATTGATTTGGCTGTTGCCGAAGTTGTTGCAGACCTCGTCAAGAAGGCTAAAAAAATCAAGACTTCGGAAGAAGTTGCACAGGTTGGTACAATCTCGGCAAACGGCGAAAAAGCCATCGGCCAGATGATTGCTGAAGCCATGCAGAAGGTTGGCAACGAAGGCGTTATCACTGTTGAAGAAGCTAAGACTGCTGAAACAGAGCTCGAAGTTGTTGAAGGTATGCAGTTTGATCGTGGCTACTTGTCACCTTACTTCGTGACCAATGCCGACAAAATGGTTGCTGAACTTGAAGATGCTTACATCCTTCTTCATGAAAAGAAGCTGTCGAACCTTCAGGCAATGTTGCCAATCCTCGAAGCTGTTGTTCAAACACAAAAGCCGCTTGTCATCATCTCCGAAGACGTTGAAGGTGAAGCTTTGGCAACTCTCGTTGTGAACAAGCTACGTGGCGGTCTCAAGATTGCTGCTGTTAAGGCACCTGGTTTCGGTGATCGCCGTAAGGCCATGTTGGAAGACATCGCCATCCTCACCGGTGGTCAGGTTATTTCCGAAGATATCGGTATCAAGCTGGAATCAGTGACATTGGCGATGCTTGGCCGTGCCAAGAAAATTTCCATCTCCAAAGAAAACACCACAATCGTTGATGGCGCCGGTAAAAAAGCTGAAATCAATGCCCGTGTTGCACAGATCAAAGCGCAGGTTGAAGAAACCACCTCTGATTACG
>JANPBE010000019.1:0-1493 GCA_031430295.1 Phyllobacterium sp. | reverse complement strand
ATGCCGTGCCCGGTTTGCACTGAACTTGAATGAATACACATGCCATTTGAATTTTTCCTCAGTGTAAATTTGGTGTCAGATATCAAGGTCTGATGCGAACTCTGCCCGCTCTTGGATGAACCGGAACCGCGCCTCAGGCTTGGTTCCCATTAAGTCGTCGATGGCTTGCTGTGTCACGATTTTCAGGTCTTCCACTACGTCCACACGCAAGATAGTGCGCTTTTTCGGATCCATGGTGGTCTCTTTCAACTGTGATGCCATCATCTCGCCGAGCCCTTTAAAGCGCCCGAGTTCGATTTTACCGCGACCCGTGAATTCCGTTTTGAGTAGCTCCTCTTTATGCGCATCGTTGCGTGCATACAAAGTTTTGGCACCTTGCGTAATTTTATAAAGCGGTGGAACGCCGAGGAAAAGATGCCCGTTTTTGATAAGCTCAGGCATTTCTTGATAGAAAAATGTTATGAGCAGCGAGGCAATATGCGCACCGTCAACGTCGGCATCGGTCATGATGATGACGCGCTCATAGCGCAGATCTTCGTCACGATACTTTGAGCGTGTTCCGCAACCTAGCGCCTGTGTAAGGTCAGCTATCTGTTGGTTGGCTTGTAACTTATCTCTCGTGGCACTGGCCACATTGAGAATTTTACCACGAAGCGGTAGCACGGCTTGCGTGGCGCGGTCGCGGGCTTGTTTGGCGGAACCGCCCGCTGAGTCGCCCTCAACAATGAAGATTTCAGCGCCGGCAGCGGAGTTTTGCGAACAGTCTGCCAGTTTGCCAGGTAAGCGTAGTTTGCGGACCGCAGATTTGCGTGACACGTCTTTTTCCTGACGGCGGCGCAAACGTTCTTCGGCACGCTCGACAACCCAGTCCAAAAGTTTGGACGCATCGTTCGGGCTGTCTGCTAACCAATGATCGAAGGGGTCACGTAAAGCGTTTTCTACAATGCGCTGGGCTTCGACGGTGGCAAGCTTGTCCTTCGTTTGACCGACGAATTCTGGCTCGCGGATGAAGACAGACATCATGGCCGCGCAAGACATCATAACATCGTCTGTGGTGATGACCGAGGCGCGTTTGTTGCCTGTGAGTTCCGCATAGGCCTTGAGGCCTTTAGTCAACGCAATACGAAGTCCGGCCTCATGCGTGCCGCCATCTGCGGTTGGAATGGTGTTGCAATAGGAATTTGAGAAGCCATCACCGCCGTACCAAGTCACCGCCCATTCGACTGATCCATGGCCGGATTGCTTTTCACTCTTACCGGCAAACATATCCCTTGTGACTTGAAATTCGCCGTTAAGCGAACCTGCCAAATAGTCTTTTAGACCGCCGGGAAAATGCAGCACGGCCTTTTCTGGCGGCGCGTCCTTTGTGGTCAACAGTGAGGGTGCGCAGGTCCATCGTATTTCAACGCCACCGAACAGATAGGCCTTTGATCTTGCCATGCGGTAGAGGCGAGCAGGATCAAATTTCGCGCTCTTGCCGAATATTTGTTCAT
>JANPBE010000018.1:0-1160 GCA_031430295.1 Phyllobacterium sp. | reverse complement strand
CGATCACATCGTTGTTCAAGAAATTTTCAAAGATTCAAGCTGCCCGGATCGAAGCGCTTTCGATTGGTAATGATTTCCCCAAAAATGAGGAAAACAAATATCAAAAACTGCGCGAAGAGCTGACAGCTCTGGTTGAAAGTGTGCAGTTCCACGGGGCGAAGATCGAATATCTTGTCGATCAGCTATATGCGTATAATCGGCGACTTACCGCGCTCGGTGGACAAATGTTGCGCCTGGCCGAACGCCATAAAGTGCCGCGTAAGGCGTTTCTTGATTCGTATATGAATCACGAAATGGATGAACAGTGGCTAGAAAATGCGAAGTCCATCGACAAAAAATGGGCGGCGTTCGCTGAGAATGAAATCGACGCCGTAGAGCGTATTCGCGCTGAGATTTCTGAGATCGCTCAAGCGACAGGTATGTCACTTGGCGAATTCCGCCGTATCGTGAACACAGTGCAAAAGGCTGAACGCGAAGCGCGGATGGCAAAGAAGGAAATGGTCGAGGCCAATCTTCGTCTCGTGATTTCAATTGCTAAAAAATATACTAACCGTGGTCTACAATTCCTTGATTTAATTCAAGAAGGTAATATCGGCCTGATGAAGGCGGTTGATAAGTTTGAATATCGCCGTGGCTATAAGTTCTCGACTTATGCGACATGGTGGATACGCCAAGCGATCACCCGCTCGATTGCAGACCAAGCTCGTACCATCCGAATTCCGGTGCATATGATTGAAACGATTAACAAAATCGTTCGCACCAGCCGTCAGATGTTGCATGAAATTGGCCGTGAGCCGACACCGGAAGAGCTGGCCGAAAAGCTGGCAATGCCGCTGGAAAAAGTGCGCAAAGTGCTGAAAATCGCCAAGGAGCCGATTTCCTTGGAAACGCCAGTTGGCGATGAAGAAGACTCGCATCTCGGCGATTTCATCGAAGACAAGAACGCCATGCTGCCAATTGATGCGGCTATTCAGGCGAACTTGCGCGAGACCACGACCCGCGTTTTGGCGTCCTTAACACCGCGCGAAGAGCGTGTGCTGCGGATGCGCTTTGGCATCGGAATGAATACGGACCACACACTGGAAGAAGTCGGCCAGCAGTTTTCCGTGACGCGCGAGCGCATTCGTCAGATTGAGGCGAAAGCGCTAAGGAAGCTGAAG
>JANPBE010000017.1:0-6909 GCA_031430295.1 Phyllobacterium sp. | reverse complement strand
CAGCGAATTTGACGATGCTTTCGCGCACATGGGTTTGATACATGTGGGACAGACCGTTGCGGCCTTCGTTGGAAAAGCCGAGATAGACTGTGCCCGACGAGACGGTTTCGCCAGCGTCCAGCACCACCGGTTCACCAATGCCTGCGGTCACCGCAATGCGCCCGTCAATCAAACGTTCTGCCAGCATTTTGTGGCTGCCGGAATAGCCAAGGTGAATGCCGCGCACCTCGCCGGCCTGCCAGTCGCAGTTTTGATTGGGAAACAGCATGGCTGGAAAATGATCGTGGCCGGTGCGGCCGCGCTTGGACTGGCGCATGTGAACGCCGCGCGTAATCGGCACAAGACGCTCGCCAAATTCCTGCGTCCAGCGTCCGGCATATTCGATGAGGTTTTTGGTCATGGCCGGAGCTTGCATCACGGGAGCTGCCAGAAATTGTACGAATACGGGGCTGGTTGAAGCAAGGCTTGCGCTGGCTTCGATGATGCCGGATGTTTGGTTGGCAACAAAATTCGCGGTATATTTCAGCCCATATTTGGCGTCTGAAAGCTCAATGCAGATTTCGCTCTTGGTCTCTTGGACAGACGCCACCTCGAAATGCGTTAGAAGCAGGCGGCCCGCTTTATCAGTCGCCTCAAGACCCACCTCACCATGGTAGCCACGGCCATATTCGGGGCAAATTGACAGCTCAATATCATAGTCGGCAACATTGCCCGGGCGCGGCGTATCAAGACTGCGGGCCAGCGTTTCAATGTCTTCATCTAGCGGCAGCGGCGCGCCCCAATAGATGGCACAAGGCATACGCCCGCTGTGGCTTGCCAAGACCAGCGTTTGTGCTGCCGTATCGAGACGCCAAACCTTGATATCATTTTTTATAGGCATTTTAACTCTGCTGGGTTTGCACTTATATTTATTCCATTAAATGGAACTACGTTTGACTAAATGGAATTTACAAGCTAAACCGCTACCAAAGTCAAGTGTAAACGCATATTTTGGTGCATGATGGAGGCTGTTTTGGTCGCGTTCAATACCCCGCCTCGCGATTCTGGTACGCTTGGCAAGGCCATGGATGTGCTTGGTGTTATCGCACATTCAGAAGTGCCGCTGCGCTTCACGGATTTGCTGGCACTGGTTGACCAGCCGCGTGGCACGCTGCACCGGCAGATTACCAACCTCATTGATGAAGGGCTGGTTTCCGTGCGTAGCGACCAGACCTATGAGCTTGGCCTTCGCATACTGAACTTTGCGTCCAAATCTTGGTCGCGCAATCAGTTTCGCGACATTGCCGGACCGGTCATCCGCAAGCTGCATGAACAGACTGGCGAGACGATACATTTGGGTGTTTTGCGCGGGATGGAAGTGATTTATCTGGACAAGGTGGAATCCCGCCAAGCGGTGCGTATGCATTCGCAAATCGGCAATGCCTCGCCCGCCTATTGCACAGGCGTTGGCAAGGCGGCGCTTTCTACAATGACGAATGACAAGGTGTGCGGGTTATTAGCCGACGTAACGTTTATGGCATTTACGCCTGGCACGCTGACGAGCATTGAAAGCCTGCTGATCGAACTTAATCAAATCCGTAACGACGGCTATGGTTTTGACCGCGAGGAGCATGAGCCAGGCATTCACTGCATTGCTGCGCCGGTTGCCTCAAGGGACGGGCGGCTGATTGCAGGCATATCCATCACGGCGCCAGCGTTTCGCGTGCCGATGGCACAGTTGGAAGCATGGGCCGAACTTGTATGCGCGGCGGCGCGGGCGCTCAATGAAGAAGTTGATGCCCGACTATCGCCCCGCGCTTAGGAGCTTACGCCGCGCGGGATGCGCCGCGATGACTGTCAGCAAGATAACCAAGCGTCGCCGCCTCATCAACGGGCCTACCAAATAGATAACCCTGCCCGCCCGCACAGCCAAACTGAATGAGTTTATCGGCCTGACCTTGTTCCTCAATGCCCTCGGCAATGGTGGAAATTCCTAGGCCCTCGCACATGGCCAAGATGGCTTTAACGATGTGTTCGGATGGACGGTCATTGAGAATGGACGAAACGAAGGCACGGTCAATTTTCAGCTTATCAAATTTGAATTCGCGCAGGCGTCCAAGCGAGGATTGGCCAGTGCCAAAATCATCCAGCGAAACGCGCACGCCCGCTTCACGCAGATCTTCCACGATCAGCTCCGCTGTTTTCGGGTCGGACATCACGCCGGTTTCGGTGATTTCAATTTCAAGCCTTGTCGGGTCAAAGCCGGTCTTTTTCAAAACGGCCAATACGGCTTTGCCGGTATTGCGGTCAGAGAGTTGCACTGGCGAGAGGTTAAACGACAGGAACATGTGTGCAGGCCACCCCAGCGCAGCGATTGTGGCTTTTCGCAACAGCAATTGCGTGAGCGGGATGATGATGCCTGTCTCTTCTGCGATGGGAATAAATACGATGGGCGAGACAAAACCCAAGTCCTTATCAGTCCAGCGGGCGAGGCATTCAAAGCCGACGGTTTCGCCGGTTTTCAAATCCACAATCGGCTGGAAAAACGGCTCGACTTCTTCGGCGGCGACTGCGCGGCGCAGCGCTTGTTCAACACGGGTCGCGTGTTTTGACGCTTCTTCCATTTCTTTGGAATGCAGCACGCAGCGACCACTGCCACGACGACGGGCATTATAAAGTGCGCCATCAGCCTTATGCAAAAGACCCTCAACAGTCTCATCGCCATCTTGGAATATGGCAAGACCAACACTGGCAGAAAGACGGGCTGTGCGCTCACCCAAATCATAGGGCGCACTGAGTATTTCTATCAGCATCTCACCGCGCGCCATCGCATCCTCACGGCGGAATACCAGCGGATAGAGCACCGCAAATTCATCGCCCGAATAGCGGGCAACGATACCGCTGCCATCAAGCGCTGCGCGAAGGCGCATACCCACCTGCTGCAAAATGCTATCACCGGCCTCGCGGCCATACAAGTCATTGATCGGTTTGAAGCCATCTAGGCCGAGCCGGACTACCGTGAACGGTGCCGGATCTTCGGACCGCTCAATAATTAGTTTTTCAACTTTGGAAATAAAGCGTGCGCGATTTGCCAATCCCGTCTTTATGTCGGTGGATGCAAATTCCTCATCCTCCGGTAGATATGTATGTTCAAAACCCATATGAATGTCCTGCCCGCCCCACTCAATTCACAATATTTGAGCGAGGATGCCACGAAAGCATTTCGTTTTCGTTTCATTATGAGACACTTTTGAATGTAATTTTATGTAATTTTTGATGGGGCTTTCGCAACAAAACTGTGACCGGCTCTCATCTGCACTTCCATCATTGCCGCGAAGCGCTATGGTTAGTTTGAAAAATATTGAAGAAGCCAGCCCATGAGTGTCACCGTCGTCGATCATCCCCTCGTCAAGCATAAGCTGACCATCATGCGCGATAAGGAAACTTCGACCGCGAGTTTCCGCCGATTGCTAAAAGAAATCTCACTTTTGCTTTGCTATGAAGTGACACGCAACTTGGAACTGACGACCAAGCGCATTGAAACGCCCTTGCAGCCGATGGACGCGCCGATACTTGAGGGCAAGAAGCTGGTTTTCGCCTCTGTGCTGCGCTCGGGCAACGGCCTGTTGGAAGGCATGATGGAGCTGGTGCCTGCCGCCCGAGTGGCTCACATCGGCCTTTACCGTGACCATGATACGCTGGAAGCAGTCGAATATTATTTCAAAGCGCCGGAAGATATTCACGACCGTTTGGTCATCGTGGTGGACCCGATGCTGGCAACCGCCAACTCCGCCATCGCCGCGATTGATAAGCTGAAAGCGCGCGGGGCCAATAATTTGCGCTTTGTGTGCTTGTTAGCTGCGCCCGAGGGCATTGAGCGTTTCACCAAAGCGCACCCGGATGTGCCGGTGTTTACAGCCGCCATCGACAGCCATTTGAACGAAAAAGGCTACATAGTTCCCGGCCTTGGTGACGCTGGTGACCGGATGTACGGCACGAAGTAATTTTGACAAAGTTT
This sequence comes from Phyllobacterium sp., assembly GCA_031430295.1. Lineage (GTDB taxonomy): Bacteria > Pseudomonadota > Alphaproteobacteria > Rhizobiales > Rhizobiaceae > JANMEX01. Next base: position 2,912 of record JANPBE010000017.1, on the reverse strand, counting down.
GCCAAACTATGCCATGCTCTTGTGAAAGGAGTTATTGGCCATGGCAACGATGAACATTTCACTTCCCGAGCAAATGAAGGAATGGGTGGAAGCCCAAACTGCTGACGGGCGCTACAGCAATTCAAGTGATTACGTGCGGGATTTGATTAGGAAAGAGCAGATCAAGGCGGAGAAGATTGCGCATTTGCAGGGGCTGATTACAGAAGGCATCGAAAGCGGCATCAGCAGTAAAAGTTTTGATGAGGTTTGGAAAACATCTCAGGAAAAGGCGATAAAGCGAAATGCCCTTCAAGCTTAGTGTGAAAGCTGCCGATGATCTTGATGCAATTTACGAAATTGGTGCATATCGATTTGGCATTCGCCAAGCGGACCGATTCTTTGAGGAACTGAAGGAAGCATTTGAATTTATCGGTGAAAATCCACGACTTTGTCATGTGCGGAGGGAATACGGCGATGCTATCCGCATTCAAGTCCACCAAAGTCATTTGATTATCTATACAATTCTGGAGGACGTTACGCTCATCCTTCGCATCGTCCACGGCCACTATGATTGGCAGTCAGACTACTCCGAAGACTAACGCTCTCCTCAAACCGACCATTTCGCCCGCTCCTTAGAATGTATCGGCGTTGATAAATATCTCGCCTTTGTCTCAGCGTCTAAATCCATGCGATTCCATGTTTGGTTCATTTCGATTATCGGAAGTTTGATGCCCTCATAGGGCACAAGTGCCAGCGCATCGCCAGCTGCCACCGAACCATTGGCAAGTACGCGGCAATAAATGCCGGGGCGGTTGGCGGCCAAAAACTTCTTGACGAACAGCTTGTCGTCCATTCGTGCTGCAAATGTGCGGCAGGGAATGCGTGGTGATGTGACTTCCAAAATCATTGAGCCAAGCGTGAAGCGATCGCCGATGCAGATTTTACCGCTTTCGAGATTTTCCACAGTGAGGTTTTCGCCGAACGTGCCTGCCTCTAATGTCTGGCCGATTTCACCTGCCCAATACTCATAATCCGGCACGCCATAAAGATAGACCGCTTGGTCCAGCCCGCCATGGTGTTTGGTATCGCAAATCGCATCGTCTTTGAGGCCATAAGGTCCAATTTCCACGGGGCCGGTTTGCGGTTTTTTGAAAATACCAGTGATGCCGGGTGTCGTATGTTCAAAAGGTGTTGCCGTGCCAACATTAACCGAGACAATTTTATACATCTGATTCACTTCCTGTTAACCAACCAATCATTCCATGCGTCACGCTTAACAATCCGGTCAATTCATTTTGCAATTATGGCACGAGAAAAGCGGAGCGTGGCATGAACAAGTTAATTGTGGCGGTGTTTGCATTGATGGCGATTGCATCAGCAACGCCTTCCTTGTTGAGCAGCAGCGGCAAGCTGGACACCGGCAAAAGCACCCAAAAAAACGTGATGGACAGTGCCGAACCAGCCTCGCTAAGCATTGCGTCCGGCGAGGCGCACTTAAAGGCCAACGACCAAGGCCATTTTATCGCCGACTTCAAAATGAACGGGCGCACGGTGACAGCGCTGGTTGATACGGGCGCGAGCATGGTGGCGATCAACAAATCTACCGCGCGCAAGCTGGGCATCAACGTTTCACCAAGTGACTTCAAATATGAAGTGAACACCGCCAACGGCAAAACCAAGGTGGCTGGTGCGATTATTCGTGAAATCACAATTGGCCGCGTAAAAGTGCGTAATGTTGAAGCCGCTGTGATGGATGACAAGGCGCTGGACGGCACGCTTTTGGGCATGACATTTTTGAAACAGCTGCGCAGCTTTGGCGTGACTGATGGCGAACTGGTGTTGAAACAATAATCAGCCAATACGCCGACTAATCACTTCGTGCCTCACCGGCTTTTTATCGCTGATGCTGTAGGCGGTGATAATCTGCGCCTTCGCCTGTTCAGCGGCATTAGCGCTGCGGGCGTGGACGAAGCCGAGTGGTTCGCCCTGCTGCACTTCCGCGCCAATCGGCAACAGTCCAGTCAAGCCAACCGCGTGGTCGATCTTATCTTCCGGCCTTGTGCGTCCGCCGCCGAGTGCTACAACGGCAAGGCCAATATCGCGGGTAAGCGTGGCGCTAACGAAACCTGCCTGCGGCGACGGGACGGGGATGATAATTGGCGCGTGCGGCAAATAGCTGTCTGGCTTTTCCATGAAATCACGCGGCCCGCCGAGCGCTGCCACCATGCGGCCGAAAATATCCGCTGCTTTGCCGCTGTTCAGCGCCGCGCTCGCTAATTCCAGCCCTTGTTTGGGCGTGGCGGCGAGACCTGTGCTCACCAGCATTTCAGCAGCGAGCGCAAGTGTGACTTCCTCCAGCCGCGCATTCCGCTTACCTGTGAGGAATTCCACAGCGTTTTTCACCTCAACGGCATTGCCCGCCGCGCTGGCCAGTGGCTCGTTCATGTCGGTTATCAGCGCTGTGGTTTTGAGCCCTGCGCCAGTGGCGACGGCGACCAGACTCTCGGCGAGCTTAATGGCATCCTTGGATTTGGCCATGAAGGCACCGTTTCCGGTTTTCACATCGAGCACCAAGGATTGCAGTCCGGCGGCGAGCTTTTTGGAGAGAATTGACGCGGTGATGAGCGGGATGGACTCGACTGTCGCGGTGACATCACGGATGCCGTAAACGCGCTTGTCGGCGGGGGCTAAGTCCGCCGTTTGGCCGATAATGGCGGTTCCGATTTCGCGCGTGACTTTGCGAAACAGTGCATTGTCCGGCTGTGTAGTGTAGCCTTGAATGGCATCCATCTTATCTAACGTGCCACCCGTATGGCCAAGGCCGCGACCGGAAATCATCGGCACGAATGCGCCGCACGCCGCCACGATGGGCGCGAGCATCAGCGAGACATTATCGCCGACGCCGCCAGTGGAGTGCTTATCCACCACGGGGC
>JANPBE010000016.1:0-3067 GCA_031430295.1 Phyllobacterium sp. | reverse complement strand
AATTTGTCATTGAAGCGGGCCTCACAGGCGTTGTGGGACCAAATGGCTGCGGCAAGTCCAATCTCGTTGAAGCTTTGCGCTGGGTCATGGGTGAAAACTCCTACAAAAACATGCGGGCGTCGGGCATGGATGATGTGATTTTTTCCGGCTCCGGCACGCGCCCGTCACGAAACACCGCCGAAGTCACGCTTTTCCTTGATAATTCTGACCGCACCGCCCCCGCTGCCTTTAACGACAGCGAAGAGCTGGTCGTCACCCGCCGCATAGAGCGCGAAGCGGGTTCCGCCTACCGCATCAACGGCAAAGAAGCTCGCGCCAAAGATGTGCAGCTGCTTTTTGCCGATCAGTCCACCGGCGCTCGCTCACCCTCCATGGTGGGGCAGGGCCGCATTGGCGAACTCATTCAGGCCAAGCCGCAAGCGCGCCGCGCATTGCTGGAAGAGGCAGCCGGCATTTCCGGCCTCCACACCCGCCGCCACGAGGCGGAACTGCGCCTGCGCGCCGCAGAAACCAATCTTGAGCGCTTGGATGATGTGACATCCGAACTCGATAGCCAGATTGAAAGCCTGAAGCGCCAAGCCCGTCAGGCATCGCGCTTCAAGACACTTTCTGCGGATATTCGTAGCAATGAGGCGATCCTGTTTCATCTGCGCTGGAGCCTTGTGAAATCGCAAGAAGCTGAAAGCGATCAAGCCCTTAACGCCGCCACCAACATCGTTGCCGAGCGTGCCAACGCGCAAATGAACGCCGCTAAAGAGCAGGGCATAGGCACGCTGCATCTGCCAGATTTGCGTGAGAGCGAAGCCAAAGCCGCCGCAGCATTGCAGCGCCTCACCATCGCGCGCACCCAAATAGAGGAAGAGGCAAACCGCCTTCGCGCCCGCAAAGCCGAGTTAGAAAAGCACCTTGCGCAGCTCACCAACGACATATCGCGTGAAGAGCAATTGCTCAATGATAACAGCGATGTTCTGGCAAAATTGAATGTCGAAGAAGCCGCCCTCAAGGCCGAAACCAATGCCTCCGGCGCGGTGGAACTGCAAGTTGCTAACGCCTTCACCGAGGCAGACATCGCGCTAAAAGATAGCGAGTTATCACTCTCCCGCATCACCGCCGAGAGAGCTGAAGCCGCAGCTTTGCGCAGCCAGTTAGAACGCTCCTTGCGCGAAGCAGCAGACCGCCGCACCCGTATCAATGGGCAACTATCCGGCATCATCCGCGAAGCCGATGAAATCACTGCGAAAATTGCAGGCCTTGCCGATCCCGCACAAAAGCGCCTTGAAGTAGAAGCCGCAGACGCCGCCGTCGCAACATGCGAGCGCAACGTTGCCGAGGCTGAAAAGCTGGTCGAAATGGCTCGCCGCGCGGAAGGCGAAGTGCGCAGGCCAGTCGAGCAAGCGCGTTCCGTTTTGAACGGCATCGAAACCGAGGCGCGCACGCTCAACAAAATGCTCAATGCCGCAGCATCCGGACTTTTCCCTGCTGTTGTCGATGAAATCAAGGTCACAAAAGGCTTTGAAACTGCGCTTGGTGCAGCATTAGGCGAGGATATTGACGCCGCGCTGGATCGCGCAGCGCCCGCGCACTGGAGTGATTTGTCATTCCAGTTCGAGACATCGCCGCTGCCGGAAGGCGTCGAGGCGCTGTCGACACATGTGAAGGCCCCTCGTCAATTGCAGCGGCGTTTGGCCCAAATTGGTCTCGTAAAAACGGAAGACGCCGCCCGCATTCAACCCTTATTGAAGCCCGGCCAACGTCTTGTCACCAAGGCAGGTGCGCTGTGGCGCTGGGATGGTTTTGTTGCCAGTGCCGATGCGCCGTCAGCGGCGGCCATGCGTTTGGCCCAGAAAAACCGCCTTACTGAATTGGACGCAGAAGCGCTGCAAGCCACCACAAATTTGCGCGCTTCCGAGCAAAACGAAGTCGCGGCCAAACAGGCGCTGACTGCCGCTGTCGAAGCCGAGCGCGCCGCCCGCGAAGCACTGCGCACAGCGCAGCGGCAGGTCGCCGGGGCCCGCGATGCCCATGCTGCTGCTGAGAGGGCCGCAGGTCAACTCTCAAGCCGTCGTGCGGTTTTGGAGGAAGCCCGCTCGCGCCTTGCTGCTGATTTGGACGAGACTAATAACGCGCATCGGGAATGCGAATCCGCACTTCTCGCTGCGCCGGATTTGACCGAGGTGAACGCCCGCCTCAACGCTATCTCCACAGAAGTAGCGGTCGGTCGTGGTAAGCTCGCCGAAGCCCGCGCGCGCCATGAGGGCCTGAAGCGCGAAGCGGAAGCCAGGCTGCGCCGCTTGCAAACCATTGAGTCTGATCGAAAAAACTGGATTTCGCGCGGTGAAAACGCCCATCGCCAGATATTATCCCTAAACGTCCGCCAAGAAGAGGCCGCTCGGGAACTCAGCGCCATTGCCGATGGTCCGGACGAAATTGACGCCCGCCGTCGTGCCTTGATGAGCGAGTTGACACAGGCCGAAACCAACCGCAAAGCCGCTGCCGACAAATTGCAAGCGGCAGAAAATCGCCAGCAAGAACTCGACCGCGCGGCGACGCACGCCATCCAAACTCTATCCGAATCCCGCGAGGCCCGCGCCCGCGCTGAAGAGCGTTTGGTCGCCGCGCGCGAGCGTCGGACAGAAATTGAAACTCGCATTCGTGAAGTCGCACAATGCGAGCCGCATGAGGTGTTCAAGCTCACGGGCCTTAATCATGGTGATGCCATGCCGCCGATTGACCAGACCGAAAAAGCGCTGGACCGCCTCAAAATAGAGCGCGAGCGGCTTGGTGCGGTGAACTTGCGTGCCGAAGAAGAGCAGTCGGAGCTTATAGACCGTTTGGAGCTTATCATCTCTGAGCGCGAAGATGTGGTGGAGGCCATCAAGACCTTGCGCCAAGCCATTCATGGCCTGAACCGCGAGGGCCGAGAGCGCTTGCTGGCTGCATTTGACGTTGTGAATGTCCAGTTCCAGCGCCTGTTCATGCACCTGTTTGGCGGCGGCACAGCCGAATTGCAGCTCATCGAAAGTGAAGATCCGCTTGAAGCAGGCCTCGAAATTCTCGCCCGTCCACC
>JANPBE010000015.1:0-1952 GCA_031430295.1 Phyllobacterium sp. | reverse complement strand
GAAGATTTCTACCGCATCCGTCTGATTGACAAATTCAACCTCGATGTAATGACGCCAGACTTGAAAGACCGCGACACAATCCACCGCATTATTTACCAGGAACTGTGCCTTGGCGTAACCAAATCGGAATCCGTAGCTGCCTACTGCGCAATCATCGACAAACTTAAGCAATCCGGAGCAGAGGCCGTCATACTTGGATGCACTGAGATCACGATGATTGTTAGCGAAGCCAACTCATCGTTGCCGGTGTTTGATACTACCGCGCTTCACACCAAAGCAGCAGTGGCACTGGCTTTGGCTTAACGCCATAAAAAAACGGCACCGAAGCACCGTTTTTCAAAATCATATGCTAATCTAATTACAGGCTAAGCGCAGACTTCAATTCTTTCAGCTGATTAAGCTGTTGAAGCGCTGCTTGCTTCTTGGCATCGCCAACAGCCGCAGTCAGATCCTCATCAGCCGATTTGATTTGTGTATCAATCATATCAGCGTTGAGGTCTTCAACAGGCATTGCAAGCTCGGCAAGCAAAGTGAAGCCCGATGCCGAAACATCGGCAAATCCGCCACGAACGAATAAGCGCTTAGATGTGCCATCAGCCAGCGAAGCCTCAACCACACCCGGACGAATGGTTGTCATCATCGGCGCATGGTTTGCCATGACTGTGAAATAACCATCGGAGCCGGGAACGACCACAGCGGTCACCTGCTCTGAAAAGAGCAGGCGTTCCGGTGAGACCAGTTCAAAGTTAAAGGCGTCGGCCATTTGTCTATCCTGTTCCCGTTATCAAGCAGCAGCGGCTGCGAGCTTCTGGGCCTTTTCAACTGCTTCTTCAATCGTGCCAACCATGTAGAAGGCAACTTCCGGCAAATGATCATATTCACCAGCACAAAGGCCCTTAAAGCCCTTGATTGTGTCTTCCAATGGAACGAGCTTACCGGGCGCCCCAGTAAACACTTCAGCCACAAAGAATGGCTGCGACAAGAAACGCTCAATCTTGCGAGCGCGGGACACAGTTAGCTTATCTTCTTCAGAAAGCTCATCAATACCCAAAATCGCGATGATGTCTTGCAGGGACTTGTAGCGCTGCAAAATCGACTGAACTTGACGAGCAATACCATAATGCTCTTCGCCAACGATCAACGGGTCGAGCATACGTGATGTCGAATCCAGTGGATCCACAGCCGGATAGATGCCTTTTTCCGCAATCGAACGGGACAATGTAGTTGTCGCGTCCAAATGGGCGAAGGATGTTGCCGGTGCAGGGTCGGTCAAATCGTCGGCAGGAACGTAAATGGCCTGAACGGATGTAATCGAACCAGTGTGCGTTGTTGTAATGCGCTCTTGCATCTGGCCCATGTCAGTTGCCAGCGTTGGCTGATAACCCACGGCAGAAGGAATACGGCCAAGAAGCGCTGACAATTCCGAACCAGCTTGCGTAAAGCGGAAAATATTGTCCACAAAGAACAAGACGTCCTGACCCTGGTCACGGAAGTTTTCCGCAACAGTCAAACCGGTCAAGGCAACACGGGCACGCGCTCCCGGCGGCTCATTCATCTGACCATATACGAGCGCAGCCTTGGAGCCTTCGCCACCGCCATGCTTGTTCACGCCGGATTCGATCATTTCGTGGTAAAGATCGTTGCCTTCACGGGTGCGTTCACCAACGCCCGCAAACACGGAGTAACCACCATGGGCCTTCGCCACATTGTTGATAAGTTCCATGATAAGAACTGTCTTACCAACACCGGCACACCGAACAGACCAATCTTACCGCCCTTTGCATAAGGCGCGAGAAGATCAACAACCTTAATACCAGTAACCAAAACCTGCGCTTCAGTTGATTGCTCAACATATGCAGGTGCGTCTTGGTGAATGGAGCGCTTCTTGGCGGTAATCAGCGGACCAGCTTCATCAACCGGCTCGCCAATCACGTTCATGATACGGCCGAGAG
>JANPBE010000014.1:0-1125 GCA_031430295.1 Phyllobacterium sp. | reverse complement strand
CAATAATGTAGGACAAAACACCGTCTGCATACTTGATGAGCGCGATGAAAGCGGAACGATTTGGATCGTATTCCAAACGCTCAACAACCGCAGCAACATCAAGCTTACGACGCTTGAAATCCACCAGACGATAGGTCTGCTTGTGACCACCGCCTTGATACCGCATCGTAATACGACCGGTATTGTTACGACCACCCTTGGAGGACTTGCCTTCAGTGAGCATCTTAACCGGCTTGCCCTTGTAGAGCTCGGAACGGTCAACAAGCACCAGCTGACGCTGGCCGGGGGTAGTTGGCTTATACTTTTTTAATGCCATTTTTCTGTCCTCAACGCCCCTTAGAGACCGGTCGAGACATCGATTGACTGGCCTTCAGCCAGTGTCACGATAGCCTTCTTGACGTCGCTCTGCTTACCGACTGTACCGCGGAAGCGCTTCGTCTTGCCCTTGCGAACAAGCGTGTTAACAGCCGTAACCTTCACGCCAAATAGCGCTTCAACCGCAGCCTTGATTTCCGGTTTCGTTGCCTTAGGGGCAACCTTGAACACAACCTGGTTGTGCTCTGAAAGCAGAGTCGACTTTTCCGTGATGACCGGAGATACAATCACATCGTAGTGGCGAAGATCAGTCATTTGAACCGCTCCTCCAGAGCTTCGATTGCAGCCTTGGTCAATACGAGCTTGCCACGACGCAGGATGTCATAAACGTTGATACCTTGAACCGGCAACACATCAATGTTTGGAATGTTAGCCGCCGCCAAACCGAAGTTTGCATCAACCTCTGCACCCGAAATCATCAGCGCGTTGGTCAAACCCAACTTCTCAAAACGCGTTACCAATGACTTTGTCTTTGCATCCGCCGCCACCAACTGATCAATAATGATCAAATCAGATGACTGAACTTTTGCAGACAAAGCATGGCGCAAAGCGAGAGCGCGCACTTTCTTCGGCAAATCATGGGCATGGCTGCGAACAACCGGACCGTGAGCCTTACCACCGCCACGAAACTGTGGAGCGCGAGCAGAGTGATGGCGGGCGCCGCCCGTACCCTTCTGCTTATACATCTTCTTACCAGTACGCGAAACTTCAGCGCGACCAAGTGCTTTGTGGTTGCCCGACTGGCGCTTG
>JANPBE010000013.1:0-6464 GCA_031430295.1 Phyllobacterium sp. | reverse complement strand
AACGCCAACGGCCATGTCGTCATCCTGACACCAGACCGCGTCGATTTTTGGAAACTTGGTCAGGTAATCTTGCATGACTTTGAAGGCATCATCGCGCGACCAATTGCCGAACTGGCTATCCAGAACCTTGATGCCGGAACCGGCGATGGCATCAGCAAAACCCTTCTGACGCTCTTCGTCGATAACGATTGGCAGACCACGAATGATGACGATGTCGGCAGTGCCAAGCGTGTCCTTCATATAGGTGCCTGCAACACGCCCAAGCTCAGGATTGTTGCCCGCGACGTAGAGATCATTGATGCTAGGGTCGGATAGGGCACGGTCCACCACCGTGATGAACACGCCTTTTTCTTTCACAGTTTTCAGCGGGCCGGTAAGCTCATCCGAATTGTGCGGCAATACGACGAGCGCATTGATGCCCTGCGTTGTCAGGTCTTCCAAAGCGGATGCCTGTGAAGCGCCATCCGGCGATGTCTTGACGATGATGTTGAGGCCAGGATGAGTGGCCATCAAGGCTTTGGCGGCGCGTTCAGCGTGATAAACCACACCACCCGTCCAGCCATGATCTGCCGCTGGAATCGAGACAGCGACGGTGAGTTTTTTGTCTTCAGCTGACGCAAAGCCGGTGAGTGCCATCAAGGCAACTGCGGCAATGCCGGTAAGAAATCTATTCATTGTTCTCTCCCAATAGTTCGTTTTGAGACGGTTGATAGTGCGGGCCGCCTCTTTCCCGTTGACCCTTAACCCCGGCGCGACAAGGAGCGCTGAACCAGCATCGCAATGATGATGATCGCCCCTTGCACAGCCCCGATAAGGTAAACGTTGACATTGGACAGCGTTAGAATGTTGCCAATGATTTCCAAAAAGAATGCACCTGCAATCGTGCCCCAAATCCGGCCCGCGCCACCGCGCAGCAGTGTGCCGCCCACGACAACGGCGGTGATAGCCTGCAATTCCCAAAACAGGCCGGTGGCGGAATTCGCTGAACCTAAGCGCGGTACGTAGAGAATGATAGCGATGCCGACGCAAATGCCTTGAATAATGTAAGTGAGAAGTTTCACACGATTGACATTGATGCCGGAATAACGCGCCACATCCTCATTGGAACCGACAGCAATGACATGGCGGCCAAACGAAGTTTTATACAGGAGGAAGGCGGCTACTAGCGCGACGGCAAGGACAGTTAAAAGCGGAATGGGTACACCCAAAATTGCGCCCTTATACACCGGTCCATAAAGATCTTTAGTTGCGCTATCGACAGATATGGAGCCGCCATTGGCTAAATAAGTGAAGAGTGAGCGCAAGATTACCATTGTGCCGAGCGTGACGATGAAAGGCTCAATTTTCCCCACCGTCGAAATCGTTCCATTCACCAAACCGCACGCCGCGCCGACCACAATGGCTATCACCATGGCTATTGCAATTGTGCCCATCCCGACATTTGGCTCAACGGATTTCAAATAAAGCAGCATCACGCCCGCCACGAAGGCCGCGATGGAGCCAACTGATAAATCGAGCCCGCCGGCTGCCATCACAAAGGTCGCGCCAATGGCGATAATGGCGATAAAGCTGGTGCGCGTGGCGACGTTTTGCACGAGATTATCATAGGTCAAAAAATTCGGATGCACCAATGACCCGATAAGAATGAGCACCACCAGCGCAATGAACGGCGCGGCAGTTTTAAGATCAAAGCCGGAAAAGCGGCTGCTATTTTGCGTGTCTGTGGTCATCAATACGCCGTCGCGGCCTCCTCAGGTTTTGCACCCGTCGCTAAAATCACAATTTCGTCTTCGCTCATTTTGTCAGCGCCAACCTCGCCGACAATCCGCCCGTTGCGCATCACCAGCACGCGGTGGCAGACGCCAATCAGCTCCTGCATTTCTGAAGAAATGACGATAACGGCGATGCCTTTGGCGGCAAGTGCAGCGATAAAGCTATAGATTTGCTCTTTTGCGCCAATATCCACGCCCCGTGTTGGCTCGTCGATAATGACGATGCGCGGGTTGAGCAGCATCATCTTGGCAAGAAACAGCTTTTGCTGATTGCCGCCGGAAAGCTGGCCTGCCAACATAGTTTTGGAGCGAGCGCGAATATCAAACTCGTTAATCGCACCATCCAGCGCCTCGCGCTCTTTTGTGGCATCAATCATGAAGCGACCGGAAAATTTGTCCAGCGCCGCCAGTGTGAGATTGCCGCCCAGCGGCTGCGCTAATAATAGCCCCTTGCCCTTGCGGTCCTCGCTAAGGTAGACAATTCCCGCATCCATACCTTCGCGGGCGTTGGCAATTTTGGTAAACTTATCGTTGATGACCACCGTGCCAGAGCCGGGGCGCAAGCCCAGAATACCTTCGAAAAGCTCGGTGCGCCCCGCGCCCACCAAACCCGCAAAGCCCAAAATTTCGCCTGATTTAATGCTGAAATTGGCCGATGAAGCAAAGCCGGGAACTTGGTAATCGTTTACTTTCAAAAGTATGGCGCTATCCGGCGCTGGAACCTTCGGCGGGTAAAGTTTACCCATATCGCGGCCTACCATAAGCTTGGCCATATCAATTGGTTCAAGCCCTTTGGCATCACGCGTAACTATTAGCTTACCATCTCGAAGCACTGTAATCTGGTCGGCAATGGTCTTCACTTCCGGCAGCCTGTGCGAAATATAGAGCACGGCGACGCCCCGCGCTTTGATGCGGTTAATAACAGCAAGCAAGGCGTCAGTCTCGACGGGGGTGAGCGAGGCGGTCGGCTCGTCAAATATCACCACCTTGTGCGGCACAGAAAGCGCGCGGGCAATTTGCACCAGCTGGCGCTGGGCAATGGAAAGCCGCTCCACCAAGGTGCGCGGATCAATCGTTGCGCCAAGGTCAGCGACGGCAAGGCCCGCACGGCGGTTCATTTCCTTGTCATCTAGCGCAAACCCGCGCCAAATTTCGCGTCCGAGAAAAATGTTTTGCGCCACAGTTAAATGCGGTGCGAGCAGGATTTCTTGGTGCACCAACACAATGCCGTTTTTTTCCGCATCAACTGGAGTGCGGAAGTTAATGGGCTTGCCCTCACTGGCAAGCGTGCCACGCGTGGGCTGCAAGTACCCGCCCAGAATTTTCATAAGCGTGGACTTACCAGCACCATTCTCGCCAATGATGGCGTGCACTTTGCCCGCCTCAAAAGCGATGGATACATCGCTCAAAACCTCAATGCTACCAAAGCGCATGGCAAGGCCATTGCCCTCAAGTAACACCGATGTTTTTGCTGATTCTGACAATTGCGCTGCTATCCTGAACACAAATAGTGAAATTTACCGGTAAAACGCACGGTTTTTTGACTAATTAGTTAAATATTCAAGAGGTTATGCGCAGTGTCAAGACGAAATCCTGATTTTCGGCGTATTATTCAATATAAAAGACAATGCTCAAAAAAGTGGCAGTTTTATAATTAAGTCAAATGTGAAATAGCGCGCATCATGGCGACAATTGCGTCATCCATTTGCGGGTCTGTTGGCAGTGTTGCAGATGATTGTTTGATGATGACGGTGTTGGTTTTCGGGTCAATCCATATCCATTGGCCATGAATGCCGATGGCCGCTAATTCGCCCATTCCGGTTTCATACCAGAAGCTGCGGTAGGAGCCTTGCGGAAAATGGTCTGCCTGATCGCCGATGCGCCATGCCTCGCGGCTACCGCCGGTCCACAAATCATCAATCCAACTCTGGCCGACGATGCCATTGCCGTGAAGCCACACCATATCCCCAAACCGTGCCAAGTCACGCGGCGTGACGGATATGCCGCCCGCCGTGCGCGAGGTGCCAATCTTGTCCACTGTGATATGGCCATCGCTGTGGGCACCCATGGGCTTCCAGATTAACGCGCTGATAAGCTCCGGAATGCGCTTGCCTGCCGCGCGTTCAAGCACAATGCCAGCCATATCCGTATTCGGCGAGCGGTAGGCATGTGTGATGCCATGCTCGGCGTTAGATTTTTTGATGGTGCAAAGGAATGATTTCAAATCGCTGTGTGGCAGTGCAGGGTCTTGCGGGTTCCAGCCCGTAGCGCGGCGATAGCGGTCGAAGCCGCCGGTCTTATCGAGGTAGTTCTCGTCAAAATCCAGCGCCACTTCCATGTCCAAAAGATTGCGCAAGGTGGCATCGCCATAGGCTGAGCCAAGCGTTTCGGGCACATATTTCGAGATGATATCTGTTTCAGTAATTGAACCTTTACTAATAAGAATGCCAGCCAAGATGCCGGTAATGGATTTGGAAATGGAGAATATCAAATGCGGCCTCAAGGGATCGCAGGTCGGCGCGTGCCATTCGGCGATGATAGCGCTATCGCGCATCACCACGAAGGAATGAGTATGGCTGACTGCCAAAAATGCGGGCAGGGGTATGTCCGCACCATCTGCGCCTTTGACGCCGAGCGATGCAAATCTGCCGAGCGGTAGCGGCGGGGATTCTGGCTTTTGATTTCCGGCGATAATCGCCGAAGGCACAATCTCGCTGACATTTTGAAATGCCCACGACGAATAGGGCGCGGTGCGCCAGTTGCTCAGGTCCACATCGCGGCGCTCAAACTTCACTTGCCATCAAATCCCGTCAGCACGCCCACTGCATTGATGCCGATTTCGGCGACAGCATAACCGCCTTCCATGACGAATAATGTCGGCAATCCGAGCTTCGCAATACGCGCGCCGATGAGTGGATAGTGCTCGCTGCGCAGCTTGAACTTGCTGATCGGGTCTTTCTCGAAGGTATCAACGCCAAGCGAAATCACCACAACATCCGGTCTGTTGGCGGCGAGCTTTTCGCAGGCATCATCCAGCGCCGCAGCCCATGTTTCCCATGTTGTGCCAAATGGCATCGGGTAATTGGTGTTGAAACCTTCGCCCGCGCCTGCGCCAGTCTCGTCTTTGTGGCCGAGGAAATACGGATATTCCTGTATCGGGTCAGCATGGAGGTTGATGACCTGCACATCGCTGCGCGAGTAGAAAATCTCCTGCGTGCCGTTGCCGTGGTGATAATCCACATCGAGTATCGTTACTCGCTTGGCACCATGATCGAGAAAATATTGCGCGGCAACGCTGGCGTTATTGATGTAGCAATAGCCACCCATGAAACCTGCACCCGCATGGTGACCGGGCGGGCGGCACAGCGCGAACGCGGCTGGCTGGCCGTTGTTGACAAGTGATGCAGCCGTCAGCGCCGTATCATGAGAAGATTTTATCGCATCCCATGTGCCGGATACAAAGCCGATGCCTGCATCGAAAGAATAGTAGCCCAGCAGCCCGTCGATGAACTCAGGACGCCTATCACCGCGAAGGCCGCGTGTGGGCCAGCAGAAGGGAAGGGCAGTTCCAGATCGTCCCTCGGCTGTCCAGCGATCCCAAACCGTGGGCAGAAAATCAAGATAATCTTGGCGGTGCACCTTGGCAGCGGTGGTCAAATCATGCGCGTCCGGCTCTTGAATATCACCAAGGCCAACAGCTTTCACACGCTCAATCACATAGTCGGCCCGCGATGCTTTTTCGAAGGCGGGCACAATTTGGCCGGCAACAAGTTCGACTTGGCCGGTGTGGCTGATGTGGCGCGGGGAGAAGACGGTTTTCATGTTTTAGTTCCATTGGGCGGAAAATCAAAGTTCTTTCCTCTCCCCATTTCTTCAATGGGGAGAGGGCAGGGTGAGGGGCGGTAGTCCATGAAAGTTTCGTGATCTTTCGCCCCTCATCCGGTCCTTCGGACCACCTTCTCCCCATTGAAGAAATGGGGAGAAGGGAAATCCCCTTATTTCATCACTTCAGTCCAAACTTTCGTGTAAAGCGCCGTCACTTCCGGTCCGCAATCATGCGAGTAGGCGACGGGAATGCCTGCCGGAACGGTCAGCTCCGGTGCGCCCTTCATGTCGGCTGGCATGAAAGCTTCCGAGCCCGCAATACCGTTACCATAGCGGGCAAAAGCAGAAATTGCGGCTGCATTTTCCGGGTCCATAATGAAGTTTTGGAACAGCTTGGCGTTCTCAACATTCTTGGCTTCCTTCAGCACAACAACATTATCCGACCACAAAACCACACCCTCTTTCGGGAAGCCGTAGTGGATGGCGGGATTGGCGAGACGCTGGCGCATGGCGGAGCCGTTCCAGTCAACAGTCGCGGCATAATCGCCCGCGCCCATTTTCTCCACGGTGGAATATTCCATCGCGATCCAGTCTTTCTTGGCAGTGACCAAAGTGTCGCGCACCTTCTTCAACACTTCCAAATCGCCTGTACAATATTGACCCCCAACATAGGCAATCGCGCCCGCAATCACATCGTTCATTTCAGGAACGACATTCAGCTTGCCCTTAAGTTCCGCTGGCGTGTTGAACACCACGCCCCATGTGTTGATGTCGCCCTTATAGATGTCAGTGCGAACCGAAACACCCACTGTGCCGAGCTGCCATGGCACCGAATATTTGCGGCCCTTATCGAAGTCAGGATCTTTC
>JANPBE010000012.1:0-2687 GCA_031430295.1 Phyllobacterium sp. | reverse complement strand
GTCAATCACTGTCATCACATTGTCTCCAATTATTTGGACACCTCGAACGTGGTTACGAAAAGCAGTGTTTGCAATGGCGCAAAAGAAAATGAATATTAGCTTTGTGTCGCCAGTTTCAGTCTGGCTAAGTTCTGGCGGGGTTAATATGCAGACCTATGATCTACTGGTAATCGGGTCCGGCCCCGCAGGTCGTCGTGCGGCTGTGCAAGCGGCAAAACTTGGCAAATCTGTGCTCGTTGTTGACAAGGGCAGGCGGCTCGGTGGCGTATCCGTTAACACCGGAACCATTCCCTCCAAAACTTTGCGCGAAACTGTTCTCAATCTTTCCGGCTGGCGCGAGCGTGGTTTCTATGGCCGCTCCTACCGCGTGAAACAGGATATTTCTGCTGAAGATCTGGTGCAGCGCCTGCACAAAACGCTTGACCACGAAGTCGAAGTCTTGGAGCAACAATTCCTGCGCAATGGCGTCAAAAATACCCACGCGATGGCAAAATTCACCGGCCCCAATAGCGTGACCTTGACCACCGATGCGGGCGAAGTTTCTGAAGTTGGTTTTTCATTTGCCATGATTGCAGTTGGCACCACGCCCTTCCGGCCATCTTCAATTCCCTTCGATAGCGATCGCGTCTTTGACAGCGATGAGATTGTCGAGCTAACCCGCCTGCCGCGCAGCCTCACCGTTATTGGCGGCGGCGTCATCGGCGTTGAATATGCCACGATTTTTTCCGCGCTCGATGTGCCCGTCACACTTATCGAAACCAAAGACACGATATTGGACTTTGTGGACAAGGAGTTGGTGGAAGACTTCATCCATGAAATGCGCGATCGTGGCATCGTTATCCGCTTTGGTAGCACCGTAAAGGAAGTCACGGTAGAAACTGACAAAGTGAAAATAACCCTGACCGACGGGCGCAGCGTGCGGTCAGATTTTGTGTTGTATGCGGCTGGCCGCAGCGGCAATGTCGGTAGTTTAGGACTGGAAACCATCGGCGTCGTGCCAGATAGCCGTGGCCGCATCACGGTCAACCCGAAAACCTTTCAAACCACGCAACCCAATATCTATGCGGCTGGCGATGTCATTGGTTTCCCGAGCCTAGCTTCAACGTCGCTGGAGCAGGGCCGTATGGCTGCCTGCCACGCGTTTGGCATTACCTTGCCGCCGATGCCGGATACGTTTCCCTATGGCATTTATTCCGTGCCGGAAATTTCGACCGTGGGCCTATCGGAAGAACAAGTTCGCGCTGCAGGCACGCCCTATGAATGCGGCATAGCCCGCTTCCGCGAAACCTCACGCGGCCATATCATGGGTGTGGAAAGCGGTTTCCTAAAATTGATTTTCGCCCTCGATACCCGCCGTCTTCTCGGCGCACATATCGTTGGCGAAGGCGCAACCGAACTAATCCACATCGGCCAAGCAGTGATCAATTTGCACGGCACTGTGGATTATTTCGTCGAGAATGCTTTCAATTATCCAACGCTGGCCGAAGCCTATAAGATCGCCGGATTGGATGCATGGAATCGCATGGGGGCGAGTGCCTGATTCCAAATGCATTGCTTTTTCTATCGCATTGCACTACATAGCTAGCTAGACTAGCTAGGATAACAATTATGAACTGGCATCTGCAAGACGCAAAAAACAATTTTTCGAAGTTGGTGAGGGAGGCGCGTGAGAACGGGCCGCAAACTGTTACGCTTCGAGGTGACCGGGCCGTGGTTGTTTTGTCTGCGCAAGATTATGACAAGCTGGCAGCGAAAAAGCCCACGTTGATCGACACTCTATTAGAGGGACCAGTGTTTAGCGAAGAATTTGCTGAAATGGTCAATCAGCGCTCAAAAGCGCCAAGCCGTCCGGACGCCTTTGATGTATCTTCTTGATACAAACATCGTATCCGATGCGAGGCGGCAAATGCCACAAGTGGTCGATTGGATGCGGTCGATTGACCCGCAATCGGCCTACATAAGTGTCATAACTCTTGGCGAAATAACCCGTGGTATAGCACAATTAATGCGTAAAGACGTCGTTGCCGCATCGGCGCTAAGCGTCTGGTTTTCAAAATTAAAATTAACTCACGAAGATCGAACACTGCCCATTGATGACGCAATAGCGATTGAATGGGGACGTATATCCGCCGTACGCACTAGGGGAGATGCTGACGGCCTAATTGCCGCAACCGCCAAAGTTCACGGATTTATCCTCGTAACCAGAAACGCGAAGGATTTTGAGGATACGGGCGTGGCGGTGTTTAATCCTTGGCAACAAGGTTAGCCTTACGCCTCACCGGTCCACCACCTTCATCACCAACAATCCAATCGCCAAAAATAGCAAACTAAGCGGCACAGTATTCAGCGCGACTTTCACAATTGCAGTCACTGTCGGCCAGCTATTGGGCATCATAAACCAGTTAGTGTCTATGATCTTGGCGAGCCCATCCATGACTGAAAGCTGCGTCCACGCGCCATTGCTGAAATACCACCAGCATTGCAGCACAATGATACCAAGCGCGATGAGGAGCGGAGCCAGCACAATGAGCCCAAGCCCGCCCAGTATTGACAAGCCCGCTGCCATACGCATTTTTTCCGATGTGCCCGAAGGTTCGTTATTATTCGCCATTTAATCCCCCGTCGAATTTGACAATCAATAGCGCGAAATCATCATCCGTCAAAGCCGGCCCGGCTTCGCCTTCACA
>JANPBE010000011.1:0-8297 GCA_031430295.1 Phyllobacterium sp. | reverse complement strand
CGAAACACTGTAGGTCTTGGTCTGATAATTGCGGAAACCATCGGCAACCGGCTCAAGGTACTCAAAGCTCTCGACATCAGTTTGCTCTTGGCTGGCGTCCATGCGGCCGGGTGCGAAGGCCACCGTCACATCCTGGCCAGCGGCCTTGGCTGCTTGCTCGATGGCAACGGAACCACCGAGGACAATCAAATCCGCCAGTGAGACTTTCTTGCCGAATGAATGCTGGATGCCTTCTAATGTCGCCAAAACTTTGGCGAGTTGGGCGGGTTGGTTGACCTCCCAATCCTTTTGCGGAGCCAAGCGAATGCGCGCGCCATTAGCGCCGCCGCGCTTATCGGAGCCACGGAATGTTGACGCGGATGCCCATGCTGTTGAAACCAATTCCGCGATAGACAGGCCGGAGTTCAGGATTTTCGCCTTCAAGGATGCTATATCTGACGCATCAATCAAAGGATGGTCAGCGGCTGGAATTGGGTCTTGCCAGATCAAATCCTCGGCTGGCACTTCTGAACCAAGATAGCGAACCTTTGGCCCCATATCGCGGTGCGTTAGCTTGAACCAAGCGCGGGTGAACGCATCGGCAAACTGGTCCGGATTGGCATGGAAACGCTTCGAGATTTCGAAGTAAATCGGGTCCGCCTTCATGGCCATATCGGCAGTGGACATCATCGGGGCATGGCGAAGGCCGGGGATATGAGCATCTGGGGCTAAGTCTTTTTCGGCAATGTTTATCGGTGTCCATTGCTGCGCGCCGGACGGGCTTTTGGTCAACTCCCACTCATGGCCGAGCAACATGTCGAAATAACCATTGTCCCACGCAATAGGATTGGGGGTCCATGCGCCTTCGAGGCCGGAGGATGTGGTGTGTGCACCAACGCCAGTGCCAAAGCCGTTCTTCCAGCCTAGCCCCTGCTCTTCGATGCCTGTGCCTTCCGGCTCACGGCCGACGAGCGCTGGATCGCCAGCGCCATGGGTTTTGCCGAATGTATGGCCACCAGCGGTGAGCGCGACGGTTTCTTCGTCATTCATTGCCATGCGGGCAAAAGTTTCACGAATATCGCGAGCGGACGCCAACGGGTCCGGATTACCATTCGGTCCTTCGGGATTGACGTAGATGAGGCCCATTTGCACGGCTGCCAGCGGCTTTTCAAGTTCGCGGTCGCCAGTGTAGCGCTTGTCGCCGAGCCATGTGTCCTCTGCACCCCAATAAATATCCTCTTCCGGTTCCCATACATCGGCGCGGCCGCCGCCGAAACCGAATGTTGGCAGCCCCATGGATTCAATGGCGCAATTGCCTGCCAAAATCATTAAATCGGCCCATGAAATGGAATTGCCGTATTTTTGCTTAACAGGCCAGAGCAAGCGGCGCGCTTTATCCAAGCTGACGTTATCTGGCCAAGAGTTCAGTGGTGCAAAGCGCTGTGTGCCATTGCCTGCGCCGCCGCGACCATCGCCGGTGCGATACGTGCCAGCGGAATGCCATGCCATGCGGATAAAGAATGGCCCATAGTGACCATAATCGGCAGGCCACCAATCCTGGCTGTCAGTCATCAGGGCGTAGACGTCAGCCTTAAGTGCCGCAAGATCGAGCTTTTTGAAGGCTTCCGCGTAGTTGAATGCGCCCATAGGATTGGAAAGCGCTGAATGCTGGTGGAGAATTTTCAGGTTTAACTGGTTTGGCCACCAATCACGATTAGACCGCAACTGGTTGCTGGCATTTGGGCTTACACCATGCATAACAGGGCATTTGCCCGCACTGTTGTTGGTCTTTGCGTCCATGATATTTCTCCTCATTCACATAAATTTCTCTGGCCATGCACTAAAATTTCGATAGTTTCCAATCGTAATTTCAAGCCGCCTCAATAGGATAAACTTATCACAATGATGACACTTCGACATATGCGCTATTTCGACGCCTTGGCGAGCACAATGCATTTTGGCAGGGCCGCGAGCATGGTGCATATCTCTCAACCGGCGCTCTCCACGCAGATTGCAGAACTTGAAAAAACACTAGGAATGCAGCTGGTAGAGCGCGGCGTTCCGGCTTTACGGCTCACGGAGGCGGGACAGTCATTACTGCCAAAAATTCGGGCGATTTTGGCGCAGGTAAAGGCAATCGAAGATGACCATGTTACCTCTTCTGAGCCACTATCCGGCAAGCTATCGCTTGGCATCATTCCAACCGTAGCTCCCTATCTCATTCCTAAACTGCTCCCCTTAATCAGGAAGAACTACCCAAACCTCGAAATTGAATTGCGCGAAGCGGTTACCGCATCGCTGATAGATGAGCTGTCATTCGGGCGGATTGATACGATAATCGCGGCGCTGCCGGTTGCTAATACGAATTATGAGCACGAAATACTATTCATTGACCGCTTCCTTGTCGCGGTCGCGGATAATGATCGTGATGTACTGGTGGGGCCTATAGAACAGGAAGGATTTGCACCGGAACGGCTCTTGCTCTTGGAGGAAGGTCATTGCTTACGGGACCAAGCATTGGAAGTTTGCCATCTGCCATCCTCGCGGCAGCGCACGAATTTTGGTGCGACCAGTCTTTCAACATTGTTGCAAATGGTCAGCAATGGGATGGGCATGACGCTCATTCCGGAAATTGCAGTCGAAGTTGAAGCGATGCGCAACACGATGCGGATTGTGCGTTTCAGCGAGCCGGAGCCAAGCCGGACAATCGGGCTGCTGTGGCGAAAATCATCGACAATGAAACGCGACATCAAAGCACTCGGCGAACTTATCCGCCGAGTGCAATTTTGAACTGATTAGTCCTTGCCGAGCAAAGACTTCCAGATGATTGCGCCGAGCGCAGCACCAGCTAGCGGGGCGAGCCAGAACAACCAGACTTGGCTAATTGCGCCGTTTTGAGCAAATACCGCTGCTGCCAACGAACGCGCTGGATTGACGGATGTGTTGCTGACGGGGATCGACACCAGATGGATGAGTGTAAGTCCAAGACCGATGGCAATCGGTGCGAAACCGGCTGGCGCTGTGGAAGCGGTTGAACCCAAAATTATGATAAGGAAAAACGCCGTCATCACCACTTCCATGATGAAAACTGACATCATGGAATAGCCACCCGGTGACAATGCGTCATAGCCGTTTGAGGCAAATCCACCGGCCGCAAAGTCTGCTTTCCCCGAGGCGATGAGATAAAGCACAGCCGCACCGGCGATGCCGCCAGCAACTTGGGCGATCCAATAGCCAATCATATCTTTGAACTGAAAGCGCCCGCCGATGGCAAGACCGAGCGATACTGCGGGGTTAAAATGGCCACCGGAAATGCCGCCAACAGTGTAGGCCATGGTGAGAACTGTGAGACCAAATGCCAGCGAAACGCCGACAAAGCCGATGCCCAATTCCGGAAACGCGGCTGCCAGAACGGCGCTGCCGCATCCGCCAAATACAAGCCAAAATGTGCCGAAAAATTCAGCTGCTAATTTATTCATGGAAATTCCCTCTCCGAATCAAGTCCCTTCTTGACGGATTAGACATAAGGGATTTCTGATATGGCGTGAAGCCCGTGTGGCCTAGCCAATCGCGAGACGGTAAAGCACCATGAGCCACATGGCAGCCAGCGCGAAAAAGCCTGCGATAAACAGCGGGCGACGATAGCGCAGCTTATTAGACGTGACATGGACATAGGCATGAGCAATGCGCAAAATGGCAAAGGCCCAGCCGAGTGCCAACGCGACGGTAGATGTTGCGCCGAGCACAAATAACGTCAGACAGCAGGCATAAAACAGCACCGGAAGCTCAAACTGGTTGGCCAAGTTGCGCATGGCGGTAGCGCTTGGTTCCGGCTCGATATTTGGAACGCGAAAGTCAGACGGCTTAGCGTTCCCATTTTTTATTGCATTCATGCGACGGCTGGAGCCGACGCCATAAATCGCATATGTTAGCGCCACTTGACAAAGCATAGGCCAAAAAATCTGTTCACCGTTCATCTACTTCCCCCCTCAGAGATTTTTCTTATGCTTTAGCGTCGCTAATAAAAAAGTGCCACAAACAAGCGCTGCAAATACGAGGCAACTGAATTTTAATGTTGTCAAGGCTGAGAGGATAGAGGCTGTCTTGGCCGATGGCATGTCCTGATGTGTCAGCAGCTTGGCGACTTGAAAATTCTCCATATAATCAACCATCATTCCTGGAACGCCAATAATGATGCAGGCAACGATTTTTGCGCGGTGTTCCATAGCATTAAACGACGGCAGTTGCGCGCCGGTGCGCCAGAGAAATACGGCAAAACTCAACGCGGTGAGAGCCGGTAGTGCCAAATCCAAACTATAGGTATGCAGACGCATGAACCAGACCGCACCAGTCGCGTTGCCAACGGGCATATACATTGCCGTTTGAAAATCCAGCAGCGTACTGGCGTCCAGCCCGAACATCAGATCTGGAATGATGTAAGGCTTGCCAATTTGTGCCTCCAGCCACCAGCGCAGCGGAGTCATCGCAGCAAAAATGGCAAGTGTTACTGAGTAGAGTGCTACGGCCGAGCGACGAGAAATCACTAGTTGCTCATATTATAGTTGGGGCTTTCGCGCGTAATCGTCACGTCATGCGGATGACTTTCGCGCAGGCCTGCTGATGAAATGCGCACGAATACCGCTTTGTCGCGGAACGCCTGCAAATCCTTGGCACCAACATAGCCCATGGAGGCACGAAGACCGCCAGCAAGCTGGTGCAGCACAGCAGAGGTTGGTCCCTTATAAGGAACTTGGCCTTCTATGCCTTCGGGCACGAGCTTTAGTGTATCGCGTACTTCGGCTTGGAAATATCGATCTGCCGAACCGCGCGCCATCGCGCCGACCGAACCCATGCCGCGATAGGCTTTGAACGAGCGGCCTTGATAAAGGTAAACTTCGCCGGGGCTTTCATCTGTGCCCGCAAGCAGCGAGCCTACCATGGCGGCTGATGCACCGGCAGCAAGGGCTTTTGCCATGTCGCCGGAATATTTAATGCCGCCATCGGCAATGATAGGAATGCCCGACTTTTGCGCGGCTTCCACCGCCTCCATAATGGCGGTTAATTGCGGAACGCCAACGCCAGCAACAATACGCGTGGTGCAAATTGAACCGGGGCCGATGCCAACCTTTATAGCATCTGCGCCTGCATCAATGAGCGCCAATGTGCCTTCGCGCGTAGCGACATTTCCCGCAATAATGCGAACCGAATTGGAGAGCTTTTTGGCGCGGGTGACAGCATCCAAAACGCGCTGCGAATGGCCATGTGCCGTGTCAATAACGATGACATCCACGCCCGCATCAATCAAACGCTCACAGCGCTCAAACCCATCATCACCGACGGAAGTTGCAGCGGCGGCACGAAGGCGGCCTTGGCTGTCTTTAGCGGCGTGTGGATTGAGTTGCGACTTTTCAATGTCTTTGACCGTAATAAGTCCGACACAATGGCCTTGAGCGTCAATCACCACGAGCTTTTCAATGCGGTGCTGATGGAGGAGATGCTTGGCTTCCTGTTGACCGACATTTTCCTTCACCGTGATGAGGTTTTCGCGGGTCATCAGCTCATAGATTTTTTGATTTGGATCAGAGGCGAAGCGCACATCGCGGTTGGTGAGAATACCAACCAGACGTCCGGTTTTGCCGGTGCCTTCGACAACCGGAATGCCGGAAATGCCATGCGCACTCATCAATGCCTGCGCCTGCGCCAGTGTTGCATCCGGCCCGATGGTGACAGGGTTGATCACCATGCCGCTTTCAAACTTTTTAACCTGACGAACTTCTTCGGCCTGACGCTCGGGGTCCAAATTGCGATGGATGACGCCAAGGCCGCCAGCCTGCGCCATCGCAATGGCCAGACGAGATTCTGTCACAGTATCCATAGCAGAGGAAATGATGGGAATGTTCAGTTCAATATCTTTCGCGATTGTGGTGCGAAGATCGGTCTGCCCCGGCATCACCTCCGAATGGCCGGGCTGCAACAGCACATCATCAAAGGTGAGTGCTTGTGCGCCGGTAGCGGTTTCGCGGATTATTGCCATCTCGTCAGTTCCCTTAAAAACAAAGAGCGGCGCGGAAGGACTGCGCCGTCGGTTCGATTACCCTGTGGGATTGACGGGGGCAAATAACACGGATGTTTCGCGATGGGAAGGGCGGAGTTGGATTGGCTGTGGATGGAGTGACGCCAATCCTAAAACACAGACAGATGTGCTTTATGCCAATTTTTACATTGAAACGTATTACTTTTTGTAATACAAGTGTTTAGGCCATAGGAAGTCTTGATATCGTATGAATGGGATGAAACGAAAAATCATCAAAACATTCACAAACATGGCTTGAGCTTTGAACAGGCAATCAAGATATTTGACGGATTTACTGTGGATCGCACCGACGACCGCTTCGAGTATGATGAAGTCCGCGTCTTTAGTTTGGGTATGATTGGCGCGATGACAATTGTAGCGGTGATCCATACAGACAGAAATGGCGTTTGCCGCATTATTTCGGCGCGACCGGCAGTTAAGCAGGAAAGGGCATATTATGAAAAAGAAATACGAAAAGCCTTTGACGCTTGAGGAACTCGCGGCGCTACCAGATAGCGCAATAGATACGAGTGATATCCCGATTTTGGATGAAGCATTTTGGTCGAAGGCCGTTGTGACGGCACCTCGCACAAAACCAAATGTCAGCCTGCGCATCGATGAGGATGTGATCGCCTACTTTAAAAAAGAAAGCCCGAAAGGGTATACGGCAAGGATGTCTGCTGTTCTGGCGAGTTATGTGAGCGCCCAGCGTTCGCGGTAGCTTACCCCAGCGGCGACATCTCATCATTGTCCAATGCGGCTTCCACCACTTCGCCCCTGCCCTTAAAGCCCTTGGCCAGAATGTACAGCTCAACGGACTCCTGCCTTGAGGCTGGTGGCTTGACGTGATGGACGCTACGGAAATTGCGCTTTAGCAAATCCAGCACGGTGTTTTCCGTGCCGCCTTGGAAGGTTTTAGACAGGAAATGCCCGCCGGGCTTTAGGTTATCAATGGCAAACTGCGCTGCAATTTCGCAGAGGTGCATGGTGCGCATATGGTCTGTTCGGCGATGGCCGGTGGTGGGCGCGGCCATATCGGACAATATCAAATCCGGCGCGCCGTCCAGCGCGTCAAGCACAGCTTGCGGGGCTGATTCATCGAGAAAATCCATTAATAAAAGCGTAACGCCGGGGATTGGCGGGATTTCGAGAAAATCTATGCCGACGATGCGTGGCAAGCTATCGTTAGAACCACAGACTTTTGCTGCGATTTGGCACCAGCCGCCGGGGGCTGCACCAAGATCAATCACGCGGTCGCCCTTGCGCAGGATATTATAGCGGTCGTTGATTTCGGTAAGCTTATAGGCTGCGCGGGAGCGCATACCCTCGGCCTTGGAGCGATGCACGTAGGGATCATTCATATGCCGCTCCAGCCAGCGGCGCGAACTGTCTTTAATAGTACCCGCCTTCTTTTTGATGCGGATGTGCAGCCCCCGTGCGCCGGTGGTCTTGATGCCGCTTGGTCCGGGCTTTTTGGTCATGATAGGGGTCCATTATTGTGGCGCGGCGGCTGATAGCTTCTACGCCATGCAAAGTCACTCGACATCATTTCTGTTAGTAAGCCTTCGCGCAAGCCGCGATCTGCAACGCGCAAGCGCTGGCTTGGCCATGTAAGCCTGATACCATCTAAAATCGCGCAGCCAGCCAGAACCAAATCCGCACGCTCCGCACCAATGCAGGCGTTGGCGACGCGCTCTTCGAAGCTCCATGATTGCAGGCGCTCGCTCATGGCGGAGACATCAGCGTCTTCCATCCAAAGACCATCAACGCGGCGGCGATCATAACGCTCCAGGCCCAGATGAATGCCCGCCAACGTGGTGACTGTGCCAGAGGTGCCGAGCAGATGAAAACGATCACCTTGTGCCAAATCACCCAACGCATGGCGGCGGTCAAACTTGGCGATCATCGACAACACATCATCGACCATCGCGGTGTAAACATCCGCGCTGACATGCTTGCCACCGAAGCGCTCTGCCAAAGACACCACACCTACCGGCAGTGATGTCCATGCGATGATCTGGTCGCTAAGGCGCGGTGTGCGACGTTTGGTGCGGTCGATGAGAGCGATTTCTGACGAGCCGCCGCCAATATCAAAAAGCACCAGTGCATCAGTCTGAGAATTCACCAAGGGACCGCAGCCGGAAACGGCGAGGCGAGCCTCTGTTTCGCGGTCAACAATTTCCAGATCAAGTCCGGTTTCGGATCGAACACGAGCGAGGAATTCTTCGCCATTGGAGGCAGACCG
>JANPBE010000010.1:0-4958 GCA_031430295.1 Phyllobacterium sp. | reverse complement strand
GGTCAAAATATTGGCCGATAAGCGCGTTCAATGAGCCCTCGACGGAAACCAAATCCGCCTCGACAAGAACGCGCCCCGCCTCAAGCACTTCCTCGACTTCCATGGTCACAGCGGCCAGCAGCACATCGCCCTTGTTCTCGTAGTAATTATACAAAGTGCCGACTGATACTTCCGCAAGCCCCGCTATATCCTCCATACGGGCGCTGTCAAAACCACTGTCACGAAACAGCGCTGTCGCCACGTCCAAGATGCGCTTGTTACGGTCGCGCTTCTGTTGCGCACGTAGTCCTGTCATCGAAAATTCATCCTGCAAAAATCGTTCAAATATCACATTGACTTGAATAATGAATTCATTCAATATTTTTTTCAAGGGAAAAATAGACAGGCCAAAGAGCACTGCATTTTCGCCAGAGGACAGGAACCAAGAGGAAAAATAATGAAAAACATTTCCATGAAATTGTTGATGTCGTCCGCGCTTGTCGCGCTGGCCTCGCCCGCTTTTGCTCTCGAAGAGTTAAACGCACTGGTCTGGTGCGATCATTCCGACAAGGCGCTGATTGAGCCGTTTGAAAAGGCCAATAATGTCAAAGTGAACACCAAGGAATATGAGGGCACAGGCGCTGGCATGTCCATCATCGAACAGTCGCAGCCGGGCGATTGGGATGTGTTCGTGATTGATGGTGTGGATGTGCCCAAAGCCATTGACGCCAATATTTTGGGCGAGATGCCAGCGGACCAGCTGCCAAGCGCCGATATTTTCCCCGAAGTGCGGATGGAGGCCAACAACACCCGCGATGGCAAGACTTATGCCGTCACCGAGAAATTCGGCTACAACACCATCTCCTATGATAAGACCAAGGTTGACCCCAAAGACATGATGGATCTGGCCTCGCTTTGGTCCGATAAGTACAAAGGCAAAATGGCTATTTATGATTATTATCTGCCCATTTTAGGCCTCACTGGCATCGCTCTGGGCAAGACCACGGCGGGCCTTTCCGATGCGGATTTGCCAGCCCTGAAAGACAAGTTGTTTGCCCTTCGCGCCAATTCCAAGCAGGTCAGCAATGTGGTTGCCGCGCAAACAGCGCTGGCAACGGGCGAGGTCGATATTGTGGTTGGCGGCGGTGAGTGGCTGACTGCCGGTCTCATTGCCGACAAGCCGAATTTGGACTGGGTTATCCCGAACCAAGGCGCAGTGCGTTGGGCGCAATCCATTGGCGTGATGAAGGATAGCAAGAAGCCGGAACTGGCGTTGAAATTCGTACAGTATATTTTGTCGCCCGAAGGTCAGTCGCGCCTCGCACTGTCCGCCTGCTATTGGGCAATGCCGGCGAACGCAAAAGCCGGACCGTTGCTCACCGATGAGCAACGCACGCGTCTGCGCTGGGATGAGCAAGCGGGTTACCTCAAGAACTCGCAGCTCTATCCAATCCCAAGCGCAGAATTGGATACGAAGTTCCAAGATATGTGGACAGAAATGTTGCAGCAGTAACATAACAGTAGGAGAGGGGGCGTGGCTGGAATTTCAGCCGCGCGCCCTCAAGGATTTGACATGTCCGTGAACCTCGAACAATCCCACACCAAAAAAGCCTATGGCTACGTCGCGCCGGCGCTTGTGTGGACGCTGGCATTTTTTGTTGTGCCGTTCCTGTTTATGGCCGCCATGAGCCTGTGGTCGCGGCAGGGCAGGGACATAATCCGTGTCTGGAATTTCGATAATTATGTGAGCTTTGTCGAGAAATCCTACCTGCTTCAAGGCCTGTTTAATTCGCTGCAAATCACCGCCATCGTCACGATAATCTCCGTGCTGCTGGCCTATCCCTTTGCGTGGATTATTGCGGAGCGCGTTCCCCAAAAATACCAGCGGCTGGCACTCATTATGGCGGTGCTGCCGTTCTGGACCTCCTATGTCATCCGCTCCTATGCGTGGCTTTTGGTGATGGCCAAAAATGGCATTATCAACCAAACACTCATCTCGTGGGGGCTGCTTTCCGAGCCGTTGAATATTGCCAGCACGCGCACCGCTACCATCATCGGCTTTGTGCATTTCTTTGTCATGCTGCTCACGCTCACCATCTATTCTAACATGATCCAGCTCTCGCCAAACTATCGCCGGGCGGCGGCGGATTTGGGCGCCAATGCGTTTCAGTCATTTTGGCACGTCTTACTGCCGCTAACCCTTCCGGGCATTATGGTCGGCGCGTTTCTCACCTTCGTTTTGTGTATCGGCGATTATGTGACACCGCAGATTTTGGGCGGAAACAATGAGCTGGTGTTGCCGCAAATTATCATGCTGCAACTTGGCCGCCGTGCCGATTTACCCATGGCCGCCACACTATCCATCGTGCTGATGGTTGCGGTCACAATTGCCTATGTCGCCTGCGCCCGCTGGCTGAAGATTGAGCGGGCTTGATATGCGCAACAGATTTCTACTCGGATTTTCGACGCTCTACGCAGCGCTGATTTATGGCTTTATCTTTCTGCCAGTTATCGTTTTGGTGTTGTTCTCATTCCAAGATGGCGGCCTGCCAGTGCCGCCGTTCAACGGTTTTTCGCTGCATTGGTATGAGGTAATATTCGCTGATGCCAAGCTGATGGGGGCCTTACAAAACTCGCTGCTGGTCGCGCTTGTCTCCTCGCTCATGTCCTGTCTGCTCGGCTTCTGCGCGGCCTATGGCTTTGCCAGATACAAGCTGCGTTTTGCCGGTTTCCAGCGCGGCCTGCTGATCGCGCCAATGACGGTGAGTTATCTCATTATCGCGCTCGGTCTGCTAACTGTGCTGAACTATTTCAAAGTACCGCTCTCGCTTTGGACAGTTGGCATCGGCCATGTGGTCATCAACATGCCGCTGTGTTTTGCCATTATTTATGCGTCAATGGGCGATCATCAAATCAACATTGAACGCGCCGCGCGCGACCTTGGCGCGTCCGATTTCAAGGTGATGACGCTCGTTACCGCCCCCATGTTGACGCCCTCTATTTTGGCGGCATTCTTCCTCTCCGTCACTTTTAGCTGGGATGAATTCATCATCGCATTTTTGCTGTCGCGCTTTGATGTCACGCTGCCGGTGGAAATCTGGAGCCTGCTCAGTTCCGGCCTTAATCCCAAGACCAATGCCATCGGCTCGCTGGTATTTTTGGTTTCGGTCATCATTCTCATCACGCTCGAACTGACGCTGTTCAGAAAGTCCAAGACATCATGACAGCGCCACTCTCGATAAGAAATATCTCCAAGACTTTCGGTGATTTCAAAGCGTTGAACGATGTCTCGCTCGAAATCGCAGCAGGTGAATTCATCGTGCTGCTTGGCCCATCCGGCTGCGGCAAGACGACATTGCTGTCCATTCTTGGCGGCTTCTTGTTGCCAACTTCAGGTCAGATTTTCATCCACGATAAAGATGTCACCCATGTGCAGCCGGCCAAGCGCCCGACCACCACAATGTTTCAAGACTATGCCCTGTTTCCGCATATGCGGTTGATTGATAATGTCGGGTTTGGCCTGCGTATGCGCGGCATGGGCAAAGGCGAACGCGATACCAAGGCATTGTCCTTGCTTGATATGGTTGGCCTCAAAACCGCATCGTCCAAAAAGCCGCACGAACTTTCCGGCGGCCAGCGCCAGCGCGTTGCACTCGCCCGCGCTTTAGCCGTGGACCCGGATGTGTTGCTGCTTGATGAGCCACTCGGCGCGTTGGATTTGAAGCTGCGCCGCCAAATGCAGGATGAACTGAAAAGCATCCAGCGCCGCATTGGCACTACCTTCGTTCACGTCACCCACGATCAGGAAGAGGCGATGGCCATCGCCGACCGCATCATCGTTATGAACTCGGGGCGAATAGAGGATGCCGGTTCGCCGACCGAAATTTATATGCGGCCGAAATCTCTGTTCTCGGCAGGTTTCATGGGCGAGGTGAATTTTGTTGATGGTGTGATTTCTGGCCAAGCGCAGGATGGTAAGGTAAATGTGCAAACGGCCCTCGGAGCTGTTACTTTGCCCCTCAGTTGTTTCGCTCATGGCGAACCTAAGCCGTACCAAAAAGTGACACTGTGCATTCGCCCTGAGCATTTTAGAAAATCCGAAAATCCATCCGAACAGCTTGTGTCATTGGGTTCGGCCACAATTGCCAACTCCGCGTTCTTTGGAACGCACTTCCGTTGTCATCTCGTACCAACTCTGGGCGATCCCCGTGCGCTCACCGGACACATGGCGACCTCCGAAAATGTGCGGGATGGCGCGATAGTTCCGCTCGCTGTGCAAGCCAAAGACATCGTGGTTTTGCCGTCAAAAGAGGTGGCGTAATGCAGCGCATTCGTCCGGAAAACTGGTATGCGGTGACCCGTCTTTCCGATGACGTGACCTATATTTGCGAGCCGCACATCAAGGAGTTTTACCGCTGCAATATCTGGCATATTAGAGGCAAAGACCGCGATATGCTGGTGGATAGCGGCATGGGCGTGGTGTCATTAACCCAATGGATTCCACTAGTTACCGAAAAAACGCTGCTTGCTGTCGCCAGCCACACGCATTTTGATCACATCGGTTGCCACCACGAATTCAAGCACCGCGCCGTGCATCGCGCTGAGGCTGACCTTATTGCTAACCCCACCCGTACCAACACGCTGGCAGACCCTTATGTGACCGATGATATTTTTGATGCGCTGCCGGAAAAGCCTTATTGTTCAGAGTGTTACGCCGTTGAACCCGCGCCAGCCACGCAGATCTTAGAGGACCGAGACGTCATAGACTTGGGCAACCGGCACTTTGAAGTCATCCATACCCCCGGTCATTCTCCCGGCGGAATCGCACTTTGGGAGGCCAAATCCGGCATCCTGTTTTCCGGCGATATTCTCTATGATGGCCCGCTCATTGAGGACTCTTATCACTCCAATGCCGCCGATTATGTCGCGTCAATGGAGCTGCTCTTGACCCTGCCGGTGCGCCTTGTGCATGGTGGTCA
>JANPBE010000009.1:0-2031 GCA_031430295.1 Phyllobacterium sp. | reverse complement strand
GCCGGAGTTTGAAAAGTGCAATAGTTTGTCTGGGTCCGAAGCTATCTGGACTTGCCGCGATCGGGTTTGGAACGCCAGTTTCCGCGGCAAAACTATTGGCGACACGGAATTTCCTGACAATCGCTTCAGTGCCGTGTTCTTTCAGCCATTTTATGCCGGACAGACATTTGGCCTCGGGCAGCTGAACCCGTTGACAGCGCTGCAAATGACGGACCGTGTGCATTCCGTTTCCGGCTTACCGACGCTTGATGTGAAGAATGCCAAGGAAGTTTACAATACAATTATGGACCCGGATTTGACGTTGCCCTACATGGCGGCCACCATCCAGAATTCCATTGAGGCCTACAAGAAAATTGCCGGATTTGATATTTCTAACAATCCAGGTCTGACGGCAACGCTTTATAATTTGGGCGACCCGGAGGCGCGGGCGTCTGCGCTTAAGTCAGAGAACGAACGCCGCAAAGCGGCAGGCGAGCCGGAAAAAGTGCCTGAAGAAAATTACTATGGTTGGCTGGTGAACGATAAGATTGCCGATCTTAAAGCGTTGTTTTAACGCGCTGCAAAATTAGCTCAGTCATGTTCTGCAAGGTCGACCGGTCTAGCTCTGCGATGGTGCGGGCCAGCAGGTTTGCCAGTTCTGTGGCTGCCGGATCAAGGCCGGATGTATCGACCACCACGCGAGGCTTGGAGAGCGAGGCCAGCCGTTGCAACTCTTCGGCCTCATCCCAAATGATATTGAAATAGCCAATCACCCGTTGGACAAATTGAAATGTCGGGCGGGTGCGGCGACCATGTTCAAGGGCAGACAAATAGGCGGGCGAGACGTGAAGTTCAGCGGCTAAGTCGCGCTGGTTGATGCCACGGCTCTCGCGCATATCCCGCAACTTTTGCCCGAACGGGGTCATTTGTGGCGCACTTCGTTTTGGCGTTTCAGCCGCACATAAAGCGCGCCGCCACCGCCGTGATGCCGCGCGGCGTCTTCGTAAGCGCTGACGTAGGGCCTAAACTGCGGCGTGGAAAACCAGTTAGGCACGGCATTGCGCAGCACACCATCTGAGCCGAGTGAGGAGCCCTTGCCGGTGATGACCAACACATGGCGCAGGCCGTCAGCATGGGCGCGGTGCAAGAATGCTTGCAGCAGCGTGTGCGCCTCGCCTTGGGTCAGGCCATGCAAATCAATGCGTCCACCAAGATCAAGCTTGCCCTTGGATATTTTGCGATGTGTGGGCAGGTCGAGTTTGACCGGCAATGCTGGTGATTTCGGCTTGATAGCTTGGGGATGTACGGGCTTAGCTGGTGAGCTGAATTCCGACATAAGAACGGCCTGCGGCTGTTCTTCCTCGATGTCCAAGAAATCGGCAAAGCTCTTGCCTTTCATCGGCACGGTCGAGCGCACCACGCGCTCCCATAATATGCGGTCTTCGTGGGAGACCATGATGTCTTTACCGGACTTCATCAGATTTGCGCCGCCAGCGCTTTGGGCAAAAGCAGGTAAAAATCCGCATCGGCCTTGATTCTTCCTGCAACATTGCCTGCGTCAAAGCCGGAACCTGTGAACAAGTCGCCGCGAGCGTTGCCGAGGATGGCGGAGCCGGTATCTTGCGCGATCATCAGGCGTTGGAATGGTTTGCCATCACCGAAATTTACCTTTGGTGAAACGACATAAAACGCGCTGCCAAAAACATGTTTGAGACGGTCCACGGCCATGGAGCGGCCGGGCGTGAGCTGAACTTTGGCGGCGGCGACTGGACCCAAAGTCTCATCCTCAACTGGACTTTCTTTGAAGAAGATGAATGAGCGGTTTTGCCAGAGTAACCCATCTTGTTCATCCGGATTGGCTTTCAGCCAGCCTCGGATGGATTGCATAGAAACATCGCGTTCCAGAACATCGCCGCGATCAACAAGGATGCGTCCCGGTCCGGAAAATGCGTGGCCTGATTTCGCCGCATATGTCACGCCGATAGATGAGCCATCGGCGAACTTTATGCGTGCTGCTCCTTGGACATGGATGAAAAACGCTTCAATTTTGTC
>JANPBE010000008.1:0-2977 GCA_031430295.1 Phyllobacterium sp. | reverse complement strand
CGATAAATCGCACCCGTCAGAGCGTTCCCCGTCATAAACGGTTTTACCATACACGCAAGCATTAGAGTTAAAATCCGTTTACTTCTTTGTAATTTGTGACTTTGAGGCCACGTAAATTACCCCTTATGGTAAACCAATCCTAACCATGTTGTAATTTCAGCACGCAAACAGGTCGTTGAAGAAAACGAATCCCATAAAAGCTAAAACCAGAATGCTTCCAATGCGATAGACAATATCCTGCATTTTGGCGGAAACAGGGCGGCGCATGACGGCTTCCATGCCGTAAAACAATAAATGACCCCCATCGAGCGGCGGAATGGGCAGTAAATTCAAAATGCCAATGCCGATGGATAGTAGCGCGGCAAGCTGTATCAGCCAATCATAGCCGCGTTTTGCGGCCTGACCGGCCATAGTTGCGATTTTCACCGGCCCACCAAGCTGGCACTTATCCTCACGACCTTTGACAAGGCGAACAAAGAAGCTGCCGGTCTGTTCCGCAATAAAGCCAGCCTCTAATAGTGATTCTTGAAATGCACCAACTGGCGAGAAATTGACTGTCCGGAAATTACCATTTTCGTTGCTGACTTTGATACCCAAGACAGCTATTTTCACTTTATTTCCAAGTGGATCGTCCATTTCTTTGATCTGCGGCGCGGCTGTAATTTCGACGGGTTTTCCGTCGCGCTCCATCGCAAATCGAATATCTTGCCCTGCGCGTGGTCCGATATAGCGCTGGACATCGGTGAACGTCGCCACCGGCTGGCCATCAACGCTGACGAAGCGATCACCCGGCTTGAAACCAGCAGACGCTGCAACCGTATCCGGCATGATTTCGGTGACGACAGGATCTACCACCAGCTTGCCATAGAGGCTGAAAAATACTGTGAAGATAGCGATAGTGAGTATGAAATTGGCCAACGGACCGGCAAAAACTGTCGCGGCGCGTTTCCATACGGGCTGCGTATGAA
Source organism: Phyllobacterium sp. (assembly GCA_031430295.1). Taxonomy (GTDB): domain Bacteria; phylum Pseudomonadota; class Alphaproteobacteria; order Rhizobiales; family Rhizobiaceae; genus JANMEX01. The sequence continues at coordinate 2,009 of JANPBE010000008.1, read as the reverse complement.
ATGCGACGGCGCGCTCCTGCGGCGTCATGGCGGCAATTGCGTCCGCGTCCATAATACTCGCGCCGTTCAAATCACCGGCAAATTTAACATAACCGCCGAGCGGAATTGCGCATAATTTCCAGCGCGTTCCACGTCTATCATTGAAACCGATAAGTTCTGGCCCGAAGCCGATGGAAAAGGCCTTAACGCCAATACCGCACCAACGGCCGACCAAATAATGGCCCATTTCATGGACGAATACGACGACCGTAAGCACGATGAGAAATGGCAGGATTGTGCCAATTAATAGACTATCGCTGCCCAATAATTTTGTAAGCGTTTCGCTCAATTTTTCGTCCAATTCCGGATTTTTGACACGCCGGTTAACGGGCCAAACAAAGAAGGTTTGTTAGATAAAATCTAAAAGACTTATGGCGACATAAAGTGCGGTTGCGGCAACAGCAAGGCCATCGACCCTATCCATCATGCCGCCGTGACCCGGAATCATTGTGCCCGAATCCTTGACGCCGAATTTACGCTTTACCCATGATTCAAACAGATCGCCGCCTTGCGAGATAACCGAGATAAGCAGAATGATGACTGGCAATAGCGGATTGACTGCATGCCCGTTACGGAAGGCGATCATAAGGCCCACAGCGACAGCAGCGGCGGCACCGCCGATCGCGCCAGACCATGTTTTGTTGGGCGATATGCTTGGCGCTAGCCTTGGCCCGCCAATCGCGCGGCCAACGAAATAAGCAAAAATATCCGTTGACCACACGAGGCCAAACAAAATCAACACATTAAGTAAACCAACAGATGTATCACCACGCAGAAAGGCGAGGCTCGCTGCCGGAATTCCTGCGTAAAGAATACCCAGCGGCAGCCAGATACTTGCGCCGCCAATTACCGTCGCTGCCGTTCCCACCAATGCGGCGAGTGCGATAGTGCTAAATACAAACAAAGGGGGCATGCCTGCAATCAGCAGCGCAAAGCTAAGCACTAAAAGAAGTTCGGTCGCGCGGTTTATGAGGTTAGCAGATTGTTGCTTAGTGATAGTCCTCCATTCGACATACACTGCTGCGCCCATTACGACTGCGAGGACACGGAATGCGATGCCGCCGAAATAGGTTACGATGAGTACGATTGCACCGAGAATGACGGCCGAAATGATGCGGACATGGAGATTGGAAAGGCCGTTCATGACACCTGCGCCTGCAGGCCACCGAAGCGCCTGTCGCGACGTTCATACTCCGAAATTGCCTCAATGAGGCTAGATTTATCAAAATCCGGCCAATAGCAAGGCATGAATACAAGCTCGGCATAAGCGGCTTGCCACATGAGGAAGTTTGACAGACGCACTTCGCCGCTGGTGCGGATGACCAAGTCTGGATCGGGAATGCCAGCGGTATCAAGGCGGGCTGTGAGTGCGCCCTGCCCGATATCTTCAAGCGATAAACGCCCCGCCTGCACATCACTCACCAGGGCGCGGGCGGCGCGGACGATCTCATCACGAGCACCATAGTTGAACGCGATTGTCAGCGTCATTTTACTATTGCCACGGGTCAGCTTTTCGGCGTCCTCTAGCAGTTTCAGGATATCCGGCTTTAGATTCTTGCGGTCTCCAATGATGCAGACTTCTACATTGGAGCGGTGTAACTCCGCCAAGTCGCGTCGGATAAATATTTTTAAAAGACCAAGGAGATCCGATACTTCGGCGGCGGGCCGTGACCAGTTTTCGGATGAGAAGGCGTAAAGAGTAAGGTAGCGAATGCCCAATTCACTGGCGTTACGAACGGTGTCATGCAGCGCGTTCATGCCTGCCTTATGACCGGCAGTACGTGGCAGACCGCGGGCTTTCGCCCATCGACCATTGCCATCCATTATGATTGCCACGTGGGCAGGCACCGCCATATTCATCGCATCCTTTGGTTTTATTTATTGAACTAAACCTGCATAATTTCAACTTCATTGTGATGAAGCGAGCTATCAATGGCCGCGATGGTTTCATCGGTCATTTTCTGCACTTT
>JANPBE010000007.1:0-1165 GCA_031430295.1 Phyllobacterium sp. | reverse complement strand
GCTCGATGGCTACGAGCGCAGCATCTTTATGTTTGACGGCCATGATGAGTCGCAGCTCGAAGATGCCCGCGCGCAATGGAAAGCTTTGAAAGCCGCAGGGCACCAGCTAACCTATTGGCAGCAGAACGCTGATAAGCGCTGGGAGAAAAAAGCGTGAGCGCATTTCCCCGTTCATATACGGAAAGGCACTAAATCTTGCGTGGCATTTTCATTTTGTTGATCTTGGCGGGAATTGGATGTGGAGCCGCCTATCCTTGGTACATTCACAATAGATCTGGAAACGACATCGGCACCTACCGCGTGTTCCAAAGGCCCGGTGTCTTCAAATCGGTCGACGTAATCCTAACGCCGGATGAAGCACCGGTGCGCGTGTTTGTCGATATGATGCCAATTATGCAAAACTATCCTGATGGCGCTCAGTCGTTATTGCACCTGACTGCCACCACGTCTGGCAAAACCGTAATGGACACAAATTTGAATTTTGCAGCAGGCATAGCCGACGGGCGCGGCCTACAACGCTCAGAAAAAATATTTCGCGATACCGCCGGTGAGCTTACCGAAATTACGGCAGGTCAATATCACTTTACACTTGAGCGCGGTGGCTTTGAAGGTCTCTCCCTCAAGACAGTGGATATTGTGCTGAAGGGTAATGTGGAAGAAGTTGACCCGCGCGCGATACCGGCAGGCATCGGCCTATTCGCAATAGGCCTACTAGGCCTAATCCGCTCGCGCCGCGCAGCGCCGCCTGAAGATGACAATGCCGAAAAACCCAAATGGGGCAGGGACGCGGAGTAGTTTTGCTCCGATGAGGTCACGCGCAGCGCACGTATCAATTCCGCACGCACCGCGCATTATCTTCGTGCGATCGCCGACCGTTCTACGACCGCATTCCGACCGCTTCTCGACCGGTATTAGGCGTTCATTTTGGCTTCGTATTCTTCAGATAATTTCAGCCAGTTTTCCTCTGCCAAAGCTTTTTGATTTTGCGCGTCCGTCCGCTCCTTGCCAAGCTGCATCATCTTTGCGGAATCAAGTCCGGGCTTGGCAAGCGAACCTTCAATCAGCTCAACCGCCCGATGGTGCTTATCAATCAAACCCTCGGCATCTTTTACCTTTTTGGCGAGCGGTGCATAGTCAATCCGGCGCTGCGCAGCAAGCTTGCGGG
>JANPBE010000006.1:0-6049 GCA_031430295.1 Phyllobacterium sp. | reverse complement strand
GCTTTACGGCTATTTATTCATGAAGGCAGACATTAGAAAACCCGCAAGAAGCGGGTTTTTTACTCTCAAAACTTCGCGCAACTCAATCTTCCAACGCCTTCACAATATCATCCGTCATTTTCTTAGCATCGCCAAGCAGCATCATCGTGCTTTCATTGTAGAACAATGAATTGTCGATGCCAGCATAGCCGGATGCCATAGAGCGCTTGACGAACAGGCATGTCGCAGCCTTATCCACGTCCAAAATCGGCATACCATAAATCGGCGATGTCTTATCGTCGCGCGCCGATGGGTTGGTCACGTCGTTCGCGCCAATAACATAGGCGACGTCGGCAGATGCAAACTCGCCGTTTATTTCTTCCAACTCGAACACATCATCGTAAGGCACGTTAGCTTCGGCCAAGAGCACATTCATGTGGCCCGGCATACGGCCCGCGACCGGATGAATGGCATATTTCACTTCAACGCCATGCGCTTTTAGCTTGTCCGCCATTTCACGAACCGCGTGCTGCGCCTGCGAAACCGCCATGCCATAGCCCGGCACGATGATAACCTTGGACGCATTCTTCATCAGGAACGCAGCATCCGCAGCCGCACCGAGCTTCACAGGCTTATTGGAATTATCCTCGCCGCCGCCGCCAGCCGCAGCCGCATCGCCGCCGAAACCTCCTAAAATAACAGAGATGAACGAGCGGTTCATGCCCTTACACATGATGTAAGACAGGATGGCACCCGATGAGCCCACCAGCGCACCAGTAATAATGAGCGCCAGATTGCCAAGCGTGAAACCAATTCCCGCCGCTGCCCAACCTGAATAAGAATTCAGCATGGAAACAACAACCGGCATATCCGCGCCACCAATCGGGATAATCATCAAAACGCCAAGCGCCAACGAAACAGCAACTATCAGCCAGAATACGAAATGGCTTTCGGTCATCACGAGCAAAGCGATCAAAACCACCAGCGCAATTCCAAGGCCCGCATTCACCATATGGCGCATGGGCAACATAATCGGCTTGCCAGACATGCGCCCGTCAAGTTTGAGGAAGGCTATAATCGAGCCGGTAAACGTGACCGCACCTATGGCTACGCCGAGCGACATTTCGACAAGCGCTTGGCCATGAATGGAACCAACATCGCCAATGCCAAAGCTTTCCGGCGCGTACATCGCAGCCGCTGCCACCATAACGGCGGCCAGACCAACCAGCGAATGGAACGCAGCAACCAATTGTGGCATCGCTGTCATGGGAATACGGCGCGCAATCCATGCCCCTGCTCCACCACCAATACCGAGACCCAGAACAATCAACGCAAACCCGCCAAAGCTAGGACGCGCGAGAAGCAGCGTCGTTACAATGGCAATGCCCATGCCAAGCATACCAAAATTATTGCCCTGCCGACTGGTTGTCGGATGAGACAGACCGCGCAGCGCCATAATGAACAGGATGCCGGAAACGAGATAAAGGAAGGCTGCAAACGTAGCTGACATTGGATGAGCCCTTACTTATCTTTTTTCTTATACATGGCGAGCATTCGTTGCGTGACGAGGAACCCACCGAAAATATTGACCGAAGCCAAGACCAACGCAATGAAGCCAAAAGCCGTTGCCGTGCCAGACAGCGACATACCGACAGAAAGCAACGCACCAACCACGATGACGGATGAAATAGCATTGGTCACCGCCATCAAAGGCGTATGCAACGCGGGCGTAACTGACCAGACCACATAATAACCGACGACAATTGATAGCGCGAAAATTGCAAGGCGAAACACGAAGGGATCAATCGCGCCGCCGGACGCGCCGTGTGCCATCGCACCTGCCGCATCGGGCAACGTGTCAGCCACATGGCGCACATTATCCAATGCCTGTGTGAGACCGTCCAATGCTTTATTAAGTGTGCTATCAGCCATCATTCGGCTCCTTTAGCTTTGGTCGAAGATTTTTTCGGCGCAGCTTTTTTGGCAGGCTCTGCATCTTCAACTTTTGCAACAACAGGCACGGCAAACGCCGGATGAACAATCACGCCACCATGAGTTAGCAATGTTGCTTTGACCAACTCATCTTCAGGGTTGATCGCAAACACCTTGGTCTCTTTTGAAACCATGGTCTCCAGAAATGCCACGAGATTTTTCGCATAAAGCAACGAAGCCGATGCAGCGATGCGGCCAGCCATATTCAAATAGCCAACTATTTTCACATTGCCGACTTGGGCGACCGTTCCAGGCACAGCGCCCTCAACATTGCCGCCACGCTCAACCGCCAAATCGACGATCACCGAGCCGGGCTTCATGGAAGCCACCATTTCCTTGGTCACGAGACGCGGTGCTGGGCGACCGGGGATAAGCGCCGTGGTTATGACAATATCCTGCTTGGCAATATGATCCGCCACAAGCGCCGCTTGCTTGGCTTTATATTCTGCCGACATTTCCTTGGCATAGCCGCCAGCGGTTTCGGCTGACTTAAACTCTTCGTCTTCAACCGCGATGAACTTGGCACCAAGTGACGCCACTTGTTCTTTGGATGCGGGACGAACGTCCGTCGCCGTCACAATCGCACCAAGGCGGCGTGCTGTTGCTATGGCTTGCAAACCAGCCACGCCCGCGCCCATGACGAAAACCTTGGCAGCAGCAACAGTACCCGCCGCCGTCATCATCATCGGAAATGCGCGATCATATTCTGATGCACCGTCGATTACAGCTTGATAGCCGGCAAGATTGGCTTGGCTGGACAAAACATCCATCACCTGCGCACGCGTGATGCGTGGCATGAATTCCATGGAGAATGCCGAAAGGCCAGCCGCAGCCATAGCCGCCACATCATCATTGCGACCATAAGGATCCATGATCGCAATAACAGCAGCACCTTTTTTGTAAGACTTAATTTCGGCTGCGTTTGGCCGGCGAACTTTCAAAACAACATCGGCAGCCTTAGCATCGCTTGCGCTGCCGATCTTAGCACCAGCGGCCGCAAACGCGTCATCAGTGATGCGAGATAGTTGGCCAGCGCCTTTTTCTACCACGACATCAAAACCAAGCCCAACGAGCTTCTTGACTGAATCTGGCGAGGCACCGACACGGGTTTCAACCGCATCAGATTCTTTCGGAATAAAAACCACTTGCGCCACGATAGCCCCTTTCGACAATAAATATCACACGGGGCAACGCCCCGCGCCGCGTATATCAAGCCATAAAATAGGCGAGCACAAGAATAGCTATAAATAATAACGTGCCGGAAAAAGCTCCAGCGACAAAAAAGCCAAACGCCATTGAGGCCATGAGCGCGACGCAAACAATCGTGCCCCACTTTGCCATTGTCAAAAAGCGCGCATAGGTCTTGTTGTGCTCGGAATAATCCATAGACGCGCCCACTTCGAGTGCGCCAGTATCGTGGGAATGATCGGCCATAATGCCCTCCTGAATAAACCTTAAACGGCAATAACCAAAAGATGCTGTGAGAGCAATGGCGTATTGCGGCTTCACAAAAATTCGCAACGGCAAAATGTCACATTTATTTCTGAGCTAGCTGCCAGTTTGGTTCGCATATTTTGCCGACGGCAAAATGTTCAGCGGCGGATATGCCAAATCCTCAATCTTGCCGAACATCATGCGCTGTTCATAAGGCTGAGATTTAAAGAAGGGAAAGCGCGTTTCCAAGCGCTCGCGGATGTCTGCAATTTTGGCGCCCATAACAGCAAGTGGTACCGTAAAGCCCTCAATATCCCGCGCAGAAGCTAATTCAGACGACCCAAAACTACGCTTATAAAAAGACGTACTGTCAGCGCGGACGCAAGACAAACAATGGTCAACGTTGAAATAAATCGACGCCATCGCAGCTGGACGAAGCGTCAATAATGGAATCGTTGGATATTGCCAAAGGATCAATGGATCTGACGCAAAGCGGGACGGATCAATGTACGAGTACCCCGCGTCAAGAATCTTGTTTGCGACGTCAGGAAAATACTCAAACGTAGGACCATTTCGATCATCTGGCGTAACTAAGTGCAACCGAATTGTGCTGACTAGTTGCTCATCAACGTACACACCAACAACATAGGAATGACCAGAATAATCCTCATCATCAATCAGCGCGCCAAAAGAACTGAGATCAATAAATTGCTTACTTTGATAAGAAACCTTGCGCAGTTCGCCCACAGCCAGAAAATCTTCTGTGGTTTGGATACGGCGGTACTCCACGCGCTCGAGTAAAGAAAATATGCTGCTTGAAAAGGCCGCCATAGTTCCTTTGGTATTTATTGCATTCATTGCAGTCCCCACCACTGCGTAAGCACGCCGCCGACGAAGTGTTTCATCTAGAGACATAAAGTAAACATCTTATTGCTTGTGTAAAGAGAATCTTAACCTAAACGCGTATTTTTGGTTAATTTTCCGGTAAAATTGACGTAGGGGGAATTTAGGTAAGATCCCTATTCTATTAAAAGTTGATGAATTCAAATGGGATTTTCAAGCCTTGCTGGCTACCGAGGGCCGTAAGCCAACTAGTTGATATTCAGCGGGCCGCCCGACGGTTTGAAGCCGGCTGCAGCGAGAACACATTGGAAATGAGTGTGGCAATTCCCCGTGGCGAAAGCGCTGCTCCAAACAAGAACCCCTGTGCCAGATCAACGTGCGCGTGGTTCTTCAGCTGTTCAAACTGCTCCAGCGTTTCCACGCCCTCAACTGTAACTGTTAAGCCTAGTTCCTTGGCAAGACGGGTCACGCCAGCTACTAATTTCAAAGAGCGCTCATTGCGCGTTATTTCCCGTACAAAAGATTGATCAATCTTCACCTTGTCCAATGGCAAGTTATGCAAATAACTTAAACTCGAATAGCCGGTTCCAAAATCGTCAAGCGCAATGCGGACGCCCGATTTTTTCAAATCATTCAAAATACGCGATGCGACAGACTGATCTTCCAATATCGCGCCCTCGGTCACCTCCACCTCTAGCCGATTGGAAGGAAGTCTGGACTTTGCCAGTGCAACCCGCACCATCTCTGTGATGTTTGAAGACCTGAAATCAACAGCAGAAAGATTGACGGCAACCGAAACATCGCCATCCCAACTTTTGCAGTCTTCGCACGCCTGCTCAAGCATAAAGCGGGTCAAATCAGTAATAGCGCCAGTCTCCTCTGCAAGAGGGATAAATACTGCAGGAGAAATAGGCCCTAGCTCCGGATGGTCCCAACGACACAAGGCTTCACAAGTAGCGATGCGCATAGTTTCAGCGTCAATTATCGGCTGATAAAACACGTTGAGTTTACGATCGCGAATTGCGTTCTTTAAATCCGCCTTAAGTCGCTGACGATTTTGATATTTTTCGTCCATCGATTCAGCAAACAGTGTTGCAATACCCTTGCCATGGGACTTGGATTCATACAGCGCCAAATCTGCACGGATCATAAGTTGTGGCAGATCAAAAATTTGCGTCTTCGTCACGACAATGCCAGCGCTTACTGTGACAGCCAAGTGCTGCCCGGCGACATCGTAGTTTCCCACGAGCGAAGAGAGCGCCTGCCGCGCAGCAGCTTCTGCCACCTCACGGGCGGCGTAGCCAGTAAACATTCCGACAAATTCATCGCCACCAAAGCGAGAGAAGCACGATGCATCTTCCACCAATAAATTCAGGCGTTCAGCAAAACGGCACAACAGCTCATCGCCAACCGGGTGGCCCAAGCTGTCATTAACATGCTTGAAATCGTCAATATCGATGACGAAAAATGCCGTGAAGCTATCGGTTTGAGCCCGGCTAAGGTTGGTGCGGGCAAGTTCCTTGAAATAGGTCCGGTTAGGCAGCCCTGTCAAAGAGTCAAAACGGGCCATCCGGTGAATTTTATCTTCAGCCAATATGCGCTCAGAAACATCTTCAAAAATAAGAACACCGCCGCCATTACCAAGTCTCTTGGCACTGAATTCTATGTAAGCTTCAGATGCTAGTTTGAGGAGATATTTCCGCTCGTCACTGCCGTTCAGCAAAGCGGTTAATCGTTGCTCAATACGCAGCAACGCGTCGGCGCCAAACATCCCGCGAAAACGGCAAAATCGCAAAATCAC
>JANPBE010000005.1:0-2689 GCA_031430295.1 Phyllobacterium sp. | reverse complement strand
AAAACACCAACTCCATCCTCGGCAATATGGCGGATAACATCGCGCTCGGAGATGATACCGCGGATAACGCCTGCACCATTGGTCACGACGAGCGCACCGATACGGTATTTTGCGAGTAACGCAACAGCTTCCTCCACGCTGGCATCAGGGCCAACGGTGAGAATTTCACCACCTTTTTCTGCGAGAATAGATTTGACCGACATATCAGAGCCTCCCGATTAGCATGACAAAGCAGCCGCCGCCGCTTCGCATCCTACCCGTGCAACACGGCTGACGTCGAGAACAAGGTGCGCCTTGAATTCATTGATTTCAAGAGGAAAATTATGACAGACTAATACGGCGCGGCAGGAACAGCGGTATCAAGAAAAACCCGGCCACAAGCCCGCCAATATGGGCCTGCCAAGCAATGCTAGCGCCATTGCCATCCGGCGTGAAACCGGTATAGCCCACCAGAAAATTGATGATGAGATAAACTCCAAGAAACATCAAAATGCTCCGGTTCCGCAATGCATCAACGAGCGATGGCACATGCGGCACAAACGCATTGCCACCAGCACCCTTGTTCATCCGAAAACCAAAGCGCGCCGCAGCACCCATCATGCCCGACACAGCACCGGATGCGCCAATCATCGGCATTGGGTCCATCATATTTGATGCAAAGTGAAATCCGGCGGCGATAATAGCGGCCAGCGCCCAGAACATGAGAAAGCGCAAGCCACCCAACGTGCGCGCCAGCGGGCTACCGAACACCACAAGCCAAAGCACATTATTGAACACATGGCCAAAGTTCGCATGCAAAAACGAATAAGTCAGCGTGCTGGTAAAGGCCTCAATCGTCCAGCCAGTATCAGCTGCCGCGTAGCGCAATGGTATAAAGGCACCGTAAAACAGCACTTCATAATCTGTGCCCTGCGCCAAAACATAAGTGCGGATCGCATGAATACCCAAACACATCAAAATGAGCGAGAGGACAGAAAATGGAATATTAATTGCAGGTTCCCGAGCCGGAATTTCGGCATCAGGATTTAACAGTTTATTATCAGTCATTTGGCAGCAATCCGTATGTTTATTGCTGCGCTTATAAGGCAAATGGTTAAAAAAAATAGGCCGCACAAGCGTTTGCTTGGTGCGGCCTTTCGAGTCCCTGCTCTCCCCGAGAGAAACCCTTAAAGTTTAGATTTTGCTGTAAAGCCAACGGCTTCGTGGTATGTCACCCTTATGGCAGACCCCTCACAACTGCGCAATCTAAACCAGTTGTTAACCTTAACAGCGCCGCCCCGTGCATAACTGTTTTTCGCTACCATGGGTGGCTGGCATGTCTCCTGCAAAGCCTTCATTGAAGTGCATCAATCGCGCCCGTTGTGTCACATTTTGGCACAGTTTGTCGCGATACAGGTAATGAGGCTATGCGATGAAAAATCCCGGTACATCAGAACTGTTCCTTTATTGGAACCGTTTAAGAGACGGCAGGCCTGCACCCCATCGCACCCAAATTGAACCGATTGATATACGCAATTTCTTGGCTGACACTTTTATTCTTGAACAGGGAATGAAGGACACCGCCTCCTTCCGGCTGGCCGGCACACGTGTGTGCTCGATTTATGGGCGAGAATTGAAGGACTATTCCTTCTACAGCCTGTTTTCGCTCGGCGATTCCGGCCTCATGCGCCGCATAATCGGCTCGTGCTTTGTTGACAAAACCGTGTGCGTGGTCAACTATGACGGCATCAGCCAGCAGCGCCGCGTTGCTAAATTTGAGGCGATATTCATGCCATTAGAGGGCAAGAACGAAAGCGCACGTATTTTTGGTGCCATTTTTGCCAATGAAAAACCATTTTGGCTTGGCGTCGATGCCATCAAAGAGAGCCGCGTCACTGGCATTCGGATGATTGATCCCGAAAAGGAACACATATTCCTCGATAACCGCCCCAGCGTTGTGGTCCCCCCTATGGGCCCCAGCCCTGAACACATATCAGGACCTAATTCATTGTCGCTTTTAGAGCCCAATGCGATCAAAAAAATCCGCCATCTCACAGTTATCACTGGCGGCTTGTCTAGCGACTAAAAAATTAACGCGGGATAGTCCAAAAGTTACTAGTTATTAAGGTAATATTCGTAACTTCAGAAGATGAATCGGGCAGCCGCCCTTTTCCCATTTGGCGATTACAATAATGAGTGCATCCGCGCTAAGCCGTTCCGAGAGACGCGACTTCCAACGCGTCCACGTTAGACTTTATGGTCGCTTCATGCTTGAAGACCGGACAGAACATCCGTGTCAAGTTGCTGACATGTCACCCGGCAATGTAGCGCTGATATCAGAACAGTGTGGCTCGCCCGGCGAAAAAATTATCGCCTACATAGATCATATTGGGCGCATTGAAGGCGTGATGACACGCACTCTCAATGATGGCTTTGCCATGACCATCCTTGGTTCGGACCGCAAGAAAGACAAATTGGCTGCGCAGCTCACTTGGCTTGCCAACCGCCATGAATTGGATTTGCCGGAAGATCGCCGCCACGACCGCGTTGCTCCGCGCAACCCGATTACCATTTTGGCACTCAATGATGGTCGTCAATATGAATGTCGTATCGTTGACTTGTCGCTTTCAGGTGCGGCTATTGAAATAGATGTGAAGCCAGCGCTGGGTACTCCAAACACTCTTGGTACCATGCGCGGTCAGGTCGTTCG
>JANPBE010000004.1:0-1261 GCA_031430295.1 Phyllobacterium sp. | reverse complement strand
CTCCGCTTCTTCAAGCTGCGTCCTTGAGGCCGTACCGGATCTTGCCAATATTCGTATTCGCTCGATCTGCCGTTCATCAAGCGCGATATCCTGATCAAGTTCTGCTTTGGATTGCCGTATAGAAGATTGATCAGCTGCCGCCAAAGATGGTTCGACAAGCGCCATAAGCTGCCCAACTTTCACCGTTGAGCCAAGGGACGGAAAGCCACCAGGCGGCGGCAACAGACGACCGCCAATAGCAGTTTGCACAAAGCCACTCTCGTTCGGGTCGGGGATGACACGGCCGGGCATTTCGATGCTGCTGCGATGCTCGGCCTCGACAGCCGTGGACGTCATGATAGCAAGTATGCGCTGCGCCGTTTTCGGTGCAAATACCCGCCCATCCGACAATCGTTGCGCCACATCACGGATAGCAGGCCTACTCGGAACGGCTGCGTTTACTGTGTCTTGGGCAAAGGCAATAGACGAGCCCAGAAGGGCGATGAACACAGTTGCTGTAACGCCGAACGCAAGCAGTCTGCGACGCCGGACCGCCATGAGCAACATTCCGCTAACGACACCACCAAGGCCAATTATCAGTAAAGCAGGGTCGAGCTTGCGCATGCGCTCTGACAGGTTTGTTGCTGCTCCATCACCAAATTGCTTTACTAGTTTGGTTACGGATGAAACAGAAGTGCTGGTTGGTTTGGGTTTAGCAACCGTTGTCTGTGGAATTGACAAGGTACCGGTCAAAATGTCGACATCAGTCGGGGTTGTGACCGTGAACAACAATTCGTAGTCGCCGGGCATTGATGCCCATGGCGCATCAAAGCGATAGAAGTCTGCGTCCGCAACGGCGGTCACAGGCCCCGCTGGCGTCTCAACATCCAATCTCGCGCCCACAATGGGAGTATTTGTATCAAATCGATCCAAATAAACGGCGACTTCAGTGCCGTTCGAGATCGCAACGAGCTCAAACAACGCTGATGCTGCGGTCACGCGGGGTGCTATCTGGACATTGGAAGGCGACGAAGTGTCGCCATGTTCATGTCCGCCATGCCCCTGGGATTGATTGACAAAAATTGCCATAAAAGCGATTGTTAGAAAACTTAAGCGAGAAAAAGCCATGTGGGCTCCAAGATTGCGCAGAAACCAGACACGCCGCGCATAAATGCGGCGCAATTAAAGGATTCAGGCAAACGCTCTTGGCGGGCGTTGCAGTGAGTCGAGCGGGTTTTTCACCCAAGGCAAAATATTTAATACTTGTCTCAAACTTGCTAAG
>JANPBE010000003.1:0-1679 GCA_031430295.1 Phyllobacterium sp. | reverse complement strand
ATTAAATCTTCATTAGTCGATACACGTTCGAGGGCATCCAACATCAATTGTATCTTTACTAAATGCTTTGGATTGAGAAGCCGCCCATCACTCTTTTCCCAAAACCGCTTTAGTGCCTTGCTGCGAAAACTGGCGATCATGATAGTCTCCTAAGTAGAAGTACGTCATGCGCTCGATTTTCTAGTTGAGTGCGCTTTCCAACAAGATGTAAAGTATCATGTTACACATTTCCGTCAAGCACCATTTTACATCGCCATTTCATCGAACAATCCGTCCACATTGTTCACATCTTACAAATCCACTGCATTACCCCTAGATTGGCGGAAACAAACCAATTGAAAGGACCAGATACATGTCCATTAGACCCGTAAAACACATCTCCGGCACCACACCTCATATGGAGGGCGCAGGCGTATCCTTGCAGCGCGTGTTTGGCTTTGGCGATCCCTCGCTAACCGATCCATTTTTGATGATGGATGATTTTCGCAACGATAGCCCGCAGGATTATATCAAGGGCTTTCCTTGGCATCCGCATCGCGGCATTGAGACCATTACCTATGTGTTGGCAGGCTCGGTCGAGCATGGCGATAGCCTTGGCAATCGCGGCACGCTGGGCGCTGGCGATGTGCAATGGATGACAGCTGGTTCCGGCATTATGCACCAGGAAATGCCCAAGGGTGACTTTGCCGGCCGTATGCACGGCTTTCAGCTGTGGGCAAACTTGCCTGCCAGTTTGAAAATGACCACCCCGCGTTATCAAGATGTCGGCTCATCGGAAATTCCGGAAATTATCGACGACGATGGCACAAGGGTGCGTGTCGTGGTGGGTGAGTTCTGGGGCAAAAAAGGCCCGGTTGATGGCATCGCCGCGGATCCGCAATATCTCGATATCTGGGTTCCTGCCGGTAAACGCAAAGTGTTCAAAGTGGACACCTACCGCTCGGCCTTTGCCTACATCTTTGAAGGTTCCGCAAACTTCCGCGATGCGTCAAAGCCTTTCGGCGTTTTGGTTGAAAAGGAAGTCAACGGCGAAGAAATTCATTTGCGAGATATGTCGGGCAACCGCACTCTTGTGGTTTTTGACTCAGGCGACGAGGTCGTCGTTCAGGCGGGAGATGAGGGCGTGCGTTTCTTGCTTATCTCTGGTGCCCCGATCAAGGAACCAGTCGCGTGGCATGGCCCTATTGTTATGAACACACGCGAAGAACTGATGACCGCCATGAGCGAGTTGCGCTCAGGGCAGTTTATCAAAGAAGGCGTGAAAATGAGCTAAAGCGGCGCGCAACCAATGATGGTTGGCCAAATATTCAATTTACCAATCGTAAATCATGTCTCTTGAGAAAATCTAAAACTCCGTGGGTTAATTCTTGGACCAACCAAACAGCAACAAAAAAGCACTGTTGGTTTTGCTGAAAATGTAACCCACGTGGAATAGGAATTCAAAATGACCAAATTGGTAGCAAAATTCGCTAAAGATGAATCTGGCGCGACTGCAATTGAATACGGCCTTATCGCTGCTCTTATCGCTGTAGCGATTATTGCTGGCGCCGGCATGATCGGTACAAAGCTGAATGCTAAGTTTGCTGTTATCGCGACCACAATTTCAGGCGCATAATACAAAGCCCAACAAAACGTTGGCAGTTAAAATTAAAAAGGCCACTTCTTTCGAAGTGACCTTT
>JANPBE010000002.1:0-4193 GCA_031430295.1 Phyllobacterium sp. | reverse complement strand
GCATGTTTTTCTGCATTTTCCCAGCTGATGGCGGCTTTCTTCGCTCCGGTCGCGATATTGTGGCAGCAGGCTATATCTCTTTTGGACATTCGATGGATTTCGCCCTTAGCCTTGGCGAGGGGTTGATGATGGCGACCTATGACCGGCGCGTGGACGCGTTCCGCGTGACTGACGTTAATATGCGGATGCCGGAAAAGGCATCGGTATTGGCTTATAACGCGTCCAACACTGGCAATTGGTCTGCCGGTTTGCAGCGCTACATTGCTGATTGCTTGGCAGGCAAATCCGGCCCGCGCGGACGTAGCTTTAACATGCGCTGGCTGGCGGCAGCGGTAGGCGATCTTCACCGCATTTTGCGTCAAGGTGGCGTGTTTCTCTATCCGGGCGACGCCCGCGAGGGTTTTGCCAAAGGTCGCCTACGCTTGACTTACGAGGCATTCCCGATGGCTTATTTAATTGAGCAAGCGGGCGGTGCGGCAACCGATGGCACGATGCCAATCTTGGACCGTGTGCCGGAAAGTCTGCACGAACACACGCCATTGATCTTCGGCTCCGCTGCCGAAATCACCGCTATTCACGAATATCTGTCCCACTAATCACCCGAAGGAAATCCTAATATGGCCCGCATCTCTTTGCGCCAACTTCTCGACCACGCGGCAACTCATAACTACGGCGTACCGGCTTTCAATATGAGCAACATGGAGCAAGGCCTCGCCATTATGGCGGCGGCGGATGAGACAGATTCGCCGGTGATTTTGCAAGCCAGCCGCGGTGCACGCGCCTACGCCAATGATATTGTGCTGGCGCGGCTGATTGATGCGCTGGTGGAGATTTATCCGCACATTCCGGTCTGTATGCATCTTGACCACGGCAACAATCTCGCTACCTGCGCCACCGCCATTCAAAATGGTTTTACCTCGGTGATGATGGACGGTTCGCTGCGCGAGGATGGCACAACACCTGCCGATTACGCCTACAATGCTTCGCTCACACGCCGCGTTGTGGAAATGGCTCATGCGGCTGGCGTTTCAGTTGAGGGCGAACTTGGTGTGTTAGGATCGCTGGAAACGGGCATGGGCGAGCAGGAAGACGGGCATGGCGCGACGGAAAAACTCTCCGAGCATCAATTGTTGACCGACCCCGAAGAGGCGGAACGCTTTGTTGCGGAAACGGGCGTGGACGCGCTGGCAGTTGCGATGGGCACGAGCCATGGCGCGTATAAATTCACCCGCGCTCCCGATGGTGACGTGCTCGCCATGGATGTGATTGAGGCTATCCACAAACGTTTGCCAAACACGCATTTGGTAATGCACGGCTCGTCATCCGTGCCGGCAGATTTGCGTGAAATTATTAACGCCCATGGCGGCGATATCAAGCCGACTTGGGGTGTTCCAATTGAAGAGATTCAGCGCGGCATCCGCCATGGAGTTCGCAAGATCAACATCGACACAGATCTTCGATTGGCGATTACCGGCGCCGTGCGTAAGGTGTTTAGCGAAGATCCCGGTGAGTTCGACCCGCGCAAATATTTGAAGCCTGCGATGGCGGCAACACAGAAAGTTTGCACAGAAAAATTTGTTGCCTTCGGTACAGCCGGTAACGCCAGCAGCATCCGTCCAAAATCGATGAAGGTGATGGCCGGAACCTACGCCAAAACTCTCGTGGCGTAGGTTCCGATTGAATCGCGGCTCGTCTCTTACCGCGCTCCGCTTTCAAGCCAGCGCACATCTTGCGCTGATAGCTTGATGTCGAATGCCAAAAGGCTATCAGCAAGCTCTGCGCAGGTGCGCGGG
Organism: Phyllobacterium sp.; assembly: GCA_031430295.1. Taxonomy (GTDB): domain Bacteria; phylum Pseudomonadota; class Alphaproteobacteria; order Rhizobiales; family Rhizobiaceae; genus JANMEX01. The sequence goes on along the minus strand of JANPBE010000002.1, from coordinate 2,400 downwards.
CCTATTAGCGGAATTATCTGAAACGGCTGCGCCATGACATAGGCCAAAGCCACATGGATCGGGTTTTTGCCGAGGCGCTGTGCAAGCTCAATTGCCCGTTCGCGGCGGGCAAAATTTGAGGGTGAATACCAAGAGTTCACCAGTTCCGCATCGTCCAATTGGTTTGGTCCGGCACGGTCTGTAAAGAAACCACGGGCCTGCGATGACCAGGCAAAATTGGTGATGTTATTGGCTTGCAGCCATGACTTCCACTCAACATCCGAACAAGCCACACAGCCATCCCAAACCGGATTGACCATTTCGGCAAGCGAGAAATTGTTGGAGAGCGCGTTGGGCTTAACCTTGCCGGTACGAGCGGCGTACGCAATCGCTTCATCCATCCGCGCGCGTGACCAATTGGAACCGCCAAACGGCCCGCGAATACGACCGGCCCTTACCTCGGCGTCCATCGCATCAACAAACTCGCCAACAGGAATATCAGGGTTATCGCGGTGCATGAAGTAGATGTCTACATGGTCGGTCTGCGTTCGCTCCAAGCTGGCAGCAAGTTGCTTGCCCACCATATCCGGGTAGCACAGTGGCGAGTGCACGCCCTTGCCGATGATGGCGACTTTGTCACGGACGCCGCGCGTTTTCAGCCAATTGCCAAGCCTGACTTCCGGAATGCCGCCCATATACATATAGGCGGTATCGAACATTGAGCCGCCCGCCTCGTAGAAGGAATCGAACATGATCTCGGCAGAGGCATAAGAGGTAAGTCCCTCCGAGCCGAGGGCTACCAATGATGTCTCTTTGGCAAGGCCATTGATGTGGCCACGCGGGATTTTAGTGCCGCCATGTTTGAGTGCTTCGCCGCGAATTGTTAGGGTGCGGTTGGCTGGTTTTTCAGGCTCAAACGTGAGGCCGATATCGGCGCGCCACTTGTCCAGTACGCGCAACGTGGCAAGCGACTCATTCCAGCTCATGCCAGGATAGCTGAACTCGCTCTTACCGGATTGCAACGCATCGGCGACGGCATCAATTTCGAAACTGTAGAGATGGCGCTGTTCGGTGACGTCAATAGTTTGCTGCGTACCATTCTTGTCAAAAACACGGATCGCGCCTGTGCCACCCGTCTTGCCGACGCCTGCGAACCAGAAATCATTGAGCTCAATCCGCCCCTTAGTGCCGAGAATGCGCAGCATATTGTCTTGCGCTACGCTGACCGAGCATGAGACTTCGGCGATAATGTTATTTGGAAAGTGAAGGACGGCGGAGGCCCACTCGTCAACGCCGGTTTCGCCGATGTGACCAACGCCGGACACTTTGTCAGGATCAAGATAACCAGCGGCAGTGGTTGCGCCTGCAATTAGCCGAACCATTGAAACCGGATAGCCGCCAACGTCCAAAATGCCGCCGCCAGCCAAGGCGCTGGCATAAAGCCGATGCTCCGGCATCACGCTTGGCATGGCAAAGCCGAAGCTGGACTTTATCATGCGGACATCGCCAATGACGCCGGACCTTATCAGTTCAATGAGCTTGGCGGTCATCGGGTGTAGGCGATACATGAAGGCTTCACCCATAAATGTGCCAGCGACTCGCGCGGCATGGAACATGGCCTCCGCCTCAGCCGAGGTCAGGCTTATCGGCTTTTCGCATAGAACATGTTTGCCCGCCTCCGCGGCCTTAATCGCCCATTCGGCGTGGCTTGGGTGGGGCGTTGCAATGTAGATTGCGTCGATATCCGGATCGGCGATTAGCGCGGCATAGCCGTCCACAATGCGAGTATTTGGGAACGCCTCCGCCAGCCCGGGCTTGTTGGCATCACGCGGACCAATGGCAGTGACAACGCCAGTGCGCGATTGCAGGGAGCCTGCGAAAAAATCCTTTGCGATGCCACCGGGGCCTAAAATGCCCCAGCGAATTTTCTTGACGTCGGCCATTTCAGGCTCCTTTTCAGAATCAATAAATCCTCTTGCCGGCGTCGTCGAAGACCAGCGCGGCGGCGGGATCAAACCTTGCATCAAGCGTTTGCCCTGACTTCAAATCGCGGCCATTCTTGGTTTCGATAATTACCAGATCGCCAGTGCCTGAACGCGCATAGGCAAAGGTCTCGCCGCCCAGATGCTCGAGCATGTCGATCACCATTTCGAGCCGCGCAGAGCCTGTTGCATTGAAATGCTCGGGCCGCACGCCTACCGTGACGTTGGTGCCTTTGGTGATGCTTGAAGTTTTGAGTGACACGGGAATGATCGCGTTGCCAAACTCTGGCAGGCGCACGGTGCTTACGCTTTCGGCAACACCTTTGAAGAAATTCATCTTCGGTGAGCCGATGAAACCAGCGACAAACAAATTTGCTGGATTGTCATACAGATCAAGCGGCGAGCCTACCTGCTCCACTACCCCTGCCCGCAGTACCAC
>JANPBE010000001.1:0-4814 GCA_031430295.1 Phyllobacterium sp. | reverse complement strand
CCACGCCGAACGTGCCGCCTTGGTTTTGGAAGCGTTCCCCGTCAAAAATCCCATCACCCAAATTGCTTTCCGTAAGCGGGCAAAGCCCCACCACCGCGCCGCTTTTGGCAACGCCCGCGTACTCGGCATCTGTCATGTGAGTGGCGTGAATCAAGCACCAGTTTTGCCGAACTTCCGCGTGAGACAGCAGCCACTCCACAGGCCGCGCACCGACCCAGGAAACACAATCTTCAACCTCTTTTAACTGCTCGGCTATATGAATATGAAACGGTCGCTCACCCGCCATCGTCACAAGCGAGGCAAGCTCATCCGGCGTCACGGCTCGAAGGCTATGCGGGGCAATCCCAATATTTGCATGAGCTAATTGATTCAAAGTCTGAGCCGATTGATTCAAAAGCCTCTCAAACTGCTCTAACCCATTGATAAAGCGCCGTTGTCCGGCGTTAGGCGCAGCGCTGCCAAAGCTCGAATGCGCGTAGAAAACCGGCAATAAGGTAAGGCTAATACCGCTGCTCGCCGATGCCGCAGCGATGCGTTCTGCCATCTCGGCAAGGTTTGCGTAAGCGCTGCCATCCGGCGCATGGTGCAAATAATGGAACTCGCCAACGCGGCAAAATCCAGCCTCTAGCATTTCAACATAAAGCAGTGTCGCCACTGCCTCCACATCATCCGGCGACATGGAAAGCGCGAAGCGATACATCTCCTCCCGCCATGTCCAAAACGAGTCTGACGATGGCCCGCGCCGCTCCGTGCGCCCAGCCATTGCACGTTGAAACGCATGACTGTGCAGGTTCGAAATCGCAGGGATGAGGATGGCGTGACGCTCGGCCAGAGGCGAAGGTTTTGTAGCTGGGTGAACCGACGTGAAGCGCCCGCCCTCAACATTCAGCGACACATTTTTCTGCCAGCCATCCGACGTCAGAACCTGTTCAGCGAATAATTCCATGTCCGGGTTTCCACTTCGCTTTTCCACTTGCGCTTCGATTTAATATGTCTATACATAATGAAAAAATAAGGGAAGCGAAATTTCTCACCATGACGAATGATAGAGAGCAATCATCAGGTTTGAAAGCATGGCGTAATGCGCGCTTGGCGACGCTTGTTGACTATGCGTCGGGCCTCGGCTTGGTCGAAAACGGCGTAGTGGTTGCCGATGGCGGGCGCATCGTTTTCGCTGGACCAGAATCCGAAATACCCCAAGCTATCATCGCCAAAGCCGAAGTGATCGACTGCGAAGGTCGCCTCATCACACCCGGCCTTATTGATTGCCACACGCATATCGTCCACGCCGGAAACCGCGCCAATGAGTTCGAAATGCGCCTCGCAAGCGCGACCTATGAAGAGGTCGCAAGGGCAGGCGGCGGCATAGTGTCCTCCGTCAAGGCGTTGCGGGCGGCCACCGAAAAAGAGCTTGTTGCCCAGTCATTACCCCGTTTGGATGCCTTCATCGCCGAGGGCGTGACGACCATAGAAATCAAATCCGGCTATGGTTTGGATACGGCGAACGAAGTGAAATCACTACGCGCCGCACGGCAGCTCGCAACGCTTCGCGACATCAACATCACCACCACATGCCTAGCCGCCCACGCGCTGCCGCCGGAAATGGCGGGCGATAAAGACGCCTACATCACCAAGATAATCGACGAGATTTTGCCTGCCGTGGCCGCTGAGAATCTGGCCGATGCGGTGGATGGTTTCTGCGAAGGCATAGGTTTCTCGCCCGCACAAATGGCACGGGTTTTCGAGGCTGCAAAGGCGCTCGATCTGCCAGTTAAACTCCACGCTGACCAACTTTCCAATCTGCATGGAGCGGCGCTGGCCGCGCAGTATGGTGCGCTTTCGGCGGATCATTTAGAATATACCGATGAGGCGGGTGCAGCGGCGATGGCTATGTCAGGAACCGTCGCGGTGATCCTTCCCGGCGCTTACTATTTCATCCGCGAAACCAAAAAGCCGCCGTTGGACCTGTTTCGCAAGGCAGGCGTGCGCATGGCGCTGGCGAGCGACAATAATCCTGGCACATCGCCGCTGACTTCCTTGCTTTTGACAATGAACATGGCCGCGACCCTGTTTGGCATGACAGTCGATGAGTGCATTGCAGGCGTTACCCGCGAGGCCGCGCACGCTCTGGGGCAACAAAGAAACATCGGCTCGCTGGCGGCGGGAAAGTTCGCCGACATGGCGATTTGGGACGTCGAACGCCCCGCAGAACTGGTTTACCGCATGGGTTTTAACCCGCTGCACACAAGAGTTTGGAGAGGCAAATGACATCAATTACGCTCAAACCCGGCCACGCCACGCTGGATGATTGGCGCGCGATATATCGCGGCGCGTTGCCGATGTTGGACGCTTCATGCCGGAAAGGCATCGCCGCCAGCGCCGCCGCGGTAGAGCGCATTGTCGCCAAGGGTGAGCCGGTTTACGGCATCAATACGGGCTTTGGCAAACTCGCCAGCGTGCGCATTCCGCAAAGCGATTTGGAGAAACTCCAGCGCAACATCGTGCTCAGCCACGCCGCGGGCACGGGCGAGGCGATGCCGATTTCGGTCGTTCGGCTGATGATGGCACTGAAGGTCGCAAGTTTAGCGCAAGGCGCATCCGGCGTGCGGCCCTCGACCATTGAAATGCTCGAAGCGATGCTCGCCAAGGGCGTTACCCCCGTTATCCCCGCGCAAGGCTCGGTCGGCGCATCCGGCGATCTCGCGCCGCTTTCTCACATGGCCACCATTATGATCGGTGTCGGCGAAGCCTATCTCGGAGATAAGCGTTTGCCCGCCAAAGAGGCGCTGAAACAGGCAGGTCTTACGCCTGTGGTGCTCGGTGCGAAGGAAGGTCTAGCACTTCTCAACGGCACACAATTCTCCACTGCCTATGCGCTGGCAGGTCTGTTTGATGCCGAGGTACTGTACCAATCCGCGCTGGTTACAGGCGCTCTGTCCACCGATGCCGCTAAGGGTTCTGATGCGCCGTTTGACCCGCGCATTCACGCGCTGCGCAGGCACAAGGGTCAAATCGAAACCGCCGCCGCGCTGCGCAATCTGATGAAGGGTTCGATCATCCGCGAGTCCCACCGCGAGGGCGATGAGCGCGTGCAAGACCCGTACTGCCTGCGCTGCCAGCCACAAGTGATGGGCGCGACGCTGGACCTGTTGCGCCAAGCGGCACACACGCTGGAAACCGAGGCCAATGGCGTAACGGATAATCCGCTAATTTTCGCCGAAGATGACACAGCGCTTTCCGGTGGCAATTTCCACGCCGAGCCTGTGGCTTTTGCGGCGGACATGATTGCGCTGGCCGTGTGCGAAATTGGCTCCATAGCCGAGCGCCGCATCGCGATGTTGGTGGACCCTGCGCTATCGGGAATGCCCGCATTCCTCACGCCAAAGCCCGGCCTCAATTCGGGCTTTATGATACCGCAGGTCACAGCCGCCGCGCTGGTTTCAGAAAACAAACAACGCGCCTATCCGGCAAGCGTGGATTCCATCCCGACCTCTGCCAATCAAGAGGATCATGTATCTATGGCCGCCCACGGCGCGCGCCGTCTGCGTGGCATGATCGAAAACGCCACGGCAGTTATCGGCATTGAGCTATTGGCGGCCGCGCAAGGCTGTGATTTCCATGCGCCGCTCAAGTCCAGCCCGTCGCTGGAAGCAGTGCGAACGCTCGTGCGCAAAGATATTCCGCACTTGGATGATGATCGCTATTTCCATCCAGATATGGAAAAAGCCAACGCGCTCGTCCGCTCCGGCGCGGTGATTGCAGCGGCTCATGCCATTGCCCTGCCAACGGTTGCGCCATGAGCGAGTGGCTGCACATCCACCAAGGCGATGCGCCGCTTGTGGTCAGCCTGCCGCATACTGGCACGGATTTGGCTGATATTGCCCCGCATCTGAAATCCAAATGGCTGGCACAACGCGATACGGATTGGTGGGTTGAACAGCTTTATGATTTTGCCATTGGCCTTGGCGCAAGCGTGGTGCGCACCAGCGTTTCGCGCACAGTTATCGACGTAAACCGTGATCCTTCCGGCATCTCGCTCTATCCGGGACAGGCGACGACGACGCTCTGCCCGACCACGACGTTTGATGGCGACAACTTATATCTGGAAGGTCAAGAGCCGGACGAGGCCGAAATCGCGCGGCGCAAGGCTCTGTACTTCGATCCCTATGATTTGGCGCTGCACAATGAGGTGGTGCGCCTGCGCAAGCGCTACAAGAAAATCGTGCTGTATGATTGCCACTCCATTCGCTCAGTCATTCCGCGTCTGTTCGAGGGCGTGTTGCCAGTGTTCAATCTGGGCACCAATGACGGTAAAAGCTCCGCGCCGGAATTGCAGAAATCCGTGAGCGACATCATGGTGGCGACTGGTAAAAGCGCTGTCATCAATGGCCGCTTCAAAGGCGGCTGGATTACCCGTAGCTTCGGCCAGCCGGAGCGCGGCGTCCATGCGCTGCAAATGGAATTGGCGTGTAGCTCCTATATGCGTGAACCCGTTGGCCCTGTCAGCGAGGCCAATTGGCCCGCGCCTTATGACCCCGAGTTCGCCGTGCCCATGAAGGCGCATTTGACCGATATTCTCAAAGCCGCAATCAGTTTTGCCCGCACAACGGAGATTTGAAACATGACCATCAATAGCCGCATCGACAATGCCCGCGTCATCCGCGCCGCCACGGGCACAGAAATCACCGCCAAAAGCTGGCTGACCGAAGCCGCCATGCGGATGCTGATGAACAATCTGGACCCGATGGTCGCCGAAAAGCCAAGCGAGCTTGTGGTCTCTGGCGGCATTGGCCGCGCGGCGCGAGATTGGAATA